>BDTL01000176.1 GCA_002898115.1 bacterium BMS3Bbin02
GTATGACCCGTGATATATCCGGCGGCGTCGGAGGCAAGATAGCCCACCGCCGACGCCACTTCTTCAGGGCGCCCAAGACGCCCAAGACTGATCTGTTTTGCGACACTCCCCATTGCGTCGTCCCCCAGCTCTGCGGTCATGTCCGACACGATAAACCCGGGGGCGACAACATTCACCGTAATACCGCGCGAACCGATCTCCTTGGCGAGCGACCGGCTGAACCCCATGAGTCCGGCCTTAGCCGCAGAATAGTTCGCCTGTCCCGCATTGCCATATACGCCGGACACGGACCCGATGGTGATGATCCGCCCCCACCTCGCCCGCATCATCGAACGCAGCACCGCCTTTGAGCAGAGAAACACCGAACGCAAATTCGTTTCGATAACCGCGTCAAAGTCTTCCACCGACATCCGCAACAAGAGCCCGTCGCGCGTAATGCCGGCGTTATTGACAAGCACTCCGATAGCCCCAAGCTCCTCGGTCACCCGATTCACCATCTGCGCGACCGCTTCGGCATCACCGACGTCCGCCTGAACCGCTATCGCCCGACCACCGGCTGTCGTGATTTCCTCGACCACCCCGGCGGCAGCCTCGGCACTACGCGCGAAGTTTACCGCCACGGCGTGCCCGGAACGACCCAGCTCCAGCGCTATCTCACGGCCGATACCGCGCGAGGCGCCTGTCACGAGAGCAACACGGCCGCTCGTCATTGAAGGTCCTGCAACATCTCAAGGGCAGTCTTGGTCGGGGGTTCCACATCGGCAACGTAGGACCCCTTGGGTTCTGTTGACCCGCCCCATTCGAGCGCCACGGCTCCCCAACTCACCCCCCCGCCAAATGCAACAAACACGAGTTTGTCGCCGGTCTTAACCCGGCCCTGTTCGATCGCTTCCGCCAGGGCGATCGGCACTGTGGCCGCGCTCGTGTTGCCGTACTCGGCAATGTTCACAAAGGCCCTGCCCTCTCCGAGCTTGATGCGACGGGCCACCGAGTCAATGATGCGCGCATTGGCTTGATGCGGAACCAACAAATCAACGTCTCCAATGTCCCATCCAGCCTTAGCGATCGCGGCGTTCGCGGATTCTGACATCTTCGTGACCGCACCTCGGAAAATTTCCGCACCATCCATCGTCACCGCGACAACGCCGTCGTCTCGCGGATTCGCTTCCGACCCGGATCCGGGAATCGTCAACGCATCGGTGAATGCACCGTCGTTGCCGATTACCGTCGCTTCGATTGCCCCAACACCCTCGGTCGCTTGAACAATCGATGCTCCCGCCCCATCGCCGAAGAGAACGACCGTTGAACGGTCATCGAGACTCATGTACGGCGACAGACGCTCCGCACCAATGACGAGGGCGGTTTCGATGTGTTCCGCCTCGATCATGGCGGCCACCATTGACAACCCGTAGATGTACCCGCTGCACGCAGCGTTTGCGTCAATGGCCCCGGCGTTGACCGCGCCGATGTGCTCCTGCACATAGGAAGCAGTTGAGGGGATCAACCGATTAGGGGAACAC
Organism: bacterium BMS3Bbin02; assembly: GCA_002898115.1. Taxonomy (GTDB): domain Bacteria; phylum Actinomycetota; class Acidimicrobiia; order Spongiisociales; family UBA5794; genus BMS3BBIN02. The sequence goes on from BDTL01000176.1 coordinate 1,521, forward strand.
GTACACACCATGATGAAATCGATATCCTTGGGATCGACCCCCGACGTCGCCAACGCCTCGCGAGCCGCGTGGGTCGACATCTCGGAAGTATCGATGTGCGAGATACGGCGCTTGCGAATACCGCTGCGCGACGTGATCCATTCATCGTTCGTATCGATAACCGATGCAAGATCGTCATTCGTCAGCACTGCAGGCGGCAGATACTTACCCCATCCGGTGATGGTCGCTTTCATGCAAGGCCTCCGAGGTTGAAATCGTTCGTCATTGTACGGTGAGGGCATCTGCTGTCGCGGCGACGTCACTCAGTTCCGACACCACCAACACGGTTGCATCCTTGACTGTTCGTTTCGCCATAGTTGCCGTCACATCTCCGGGACCAATGTGGACAAAGGCCTCGACCCCGGCGTCAGCCATCGCACGGAGGGTCTCTGAGAACCGCACCTGGTTGACGAGCTGGTCTGCAAGGTTGGCCCGAATGTCAACCACCGGCGCCGCGGTGACGTTCGCAAACACCGCAAACGCGGGCACGTCAAAGGTCACGTCTGCAAGTGCGGCGCCAAGTTGCTGTGAGGCGGCTGCCATAAAGGGTGAATGAAACGCTCCAGCAACTTTGAGCGGGATCACCCGACGCACGCCGTGTTCGCGTCCGTTGTCCACGGCCCACGTTATATCCTCAGCCCCACCGGCAACCACGACCTGCCCCGGGGCATTGATGTTGGCGACCCACAACTTTCCACCACCATCGCGACGGGCGCGACACAGCGCCTCAGCGGTGTCGACGTCGGCGCCAAGGAGTGCTGCCATGCCGGAGTCCACCTGCTCGGCACATCGTTGCATCGCGCTGCCACGCTCAGCGACAAGCCCGAGACCGGTCTGGAAATCCATCGCACCCGCCGCCGCCAGCGCTGTATATTCGCCAAGCGAATGTCCGGCGGCCGCGATCGGAGGATGCGAGACTGCATCAGAAAACGCCTCCCACAACGCAAAGGCGACGCCATACAGCGCCGGTTGAGCCCTATCTGTCCGGGTGAGCTCTTCCTCAGACCCGTCGGCAACAAACCGTTCGAGTGACCAGCCGAGGGTTTCCTCGGCGGCTGCTCCGAGGAGATCGGGGCGTTGCGCAAGAACGTCAGCTCCCATACCGACTGTCTGGCTGCCCTGGCCGGGAAAAAGCACTGCATAGTTCATACGGGGTTACGACTCCGGTGGGACATATTGGGTTACCGGTTTGTGGGAAGATCGGAAACGAGCATGTCGACGACGCCGAGCACACGCTTCACGTCGGCTGAATCAACGTCTCGATGGGTGCAAAAACGCAGCATGGTCGGAGACATGAACCCGACACGAACGCCGGCATCGCCAAGCGCCGATTGAACCGTCTCCAGAGGTACCGGGCAGCCTTCTGCGCGGAGCAGCACCATGTTGGTTTCGGGACTCGAATTCACGCTCTCCGGGAACCTCTCGGCAAGCCCGATCGCAAGCTCCGTTGCAAGGTCGTGGTCGTCTCCGACACGTTCCCAATCGTCCAGCGCGACATCGACGGCTGCCGCCAGGACACCAACTTGCCGCATCGCTCCGCCCAACCGGTGCCGGACCACTCGTGCCTGCTCCACAAAGTCGACCGAGCCGCAGATGGCAGACCCGATGGGAGCGCCGAGACCCTTGGAGAAACACACCTGCACGGAGTCAGCGACTCCCGTCCAGGTAGCGAGGCCAACCCCGGACGCGACAGCGGCGTTCCACAACCGAGCACCGTCAAGGTGTACACGCATGCCATGTGACCGAGCGGCCTCGGACCCCGCTGAGAACACATCAAACGGCACCACGGTCCCACCCGAGTAGTTGTGGGTGTTCTCCCACGACAACAACGTGATCGATGGTAGATGGTAACCGGCCTCACTTGTCAGACGTGCAATGATCTCGGTTGAGATCTCCCCGCCGTCGGTTAACACGGTGCGAAACGCAACGCCCGAATTCATCGACGCCGCGCCGTTCTCGTGGTTACGCACATGTGCGGTCTCTACACACATGATTTCGTCCCCCGGCGATGTCAGGAGATTGATCGCGATTTGATTCCCCATAACCCCTGATGTGACATACAGTGCTGCTTCGACCCCGAGGAGATCGGCGACGCGTTCCTCGAGGGCGTTCACAGTCGGATCCTCGCCGTAGACGTCATCCCCAACATCTGCCGACGCCATTGCGGATCTCATCGCCGGGGTCGGCCGCGTCACCGTATCGCTGCGAAAATCGGCTTGACCGTCGCTAAACGCCATCTGGAGCTCCACTGTCCGTGTCTTCTAGAACGCGACGAACGCCACGAACCGCTTGCTGAATTCGATGCTCGTTCTCGACGAGCGCAAAGCGCACGAATCCCTCTCCGCTCGGACCAAACCCAATGCCCGGCGAAACCGCAACCTTGGCATCACGAAGCAACGTGCGGGCAAAATCCATGGAGCCGGCCGCCACGAACGCGTCCGGGATCGGCGCCCACACAAACATGGTGCCCTTTGGTTTTTCGATGATCCATCCGGCGCGGTTCAAGCCGTCGATCAGGATGTTCATCCGTTTGTCATAGATGGCGTTGACCTCGCCGACAAAGTCATCGCCGTCGTTCAGCGCGATGATCGACGCGATTTGTATCGGTTGGAACGTGCCGTAGTCGAGGTAGGACTTGAGCTTTCCGAGAGCAGCCACCATATCGGGGTTGCCCGCAACAAAACCAACTCGCCAACCCGCCATCGAATGACCCTTCGTGAGCGTGTACAGCTCGACTCCGACGTCTTTGGCGCCGGGTACCTGGAGCAGGCTGGGCGGTGTATACCCATCAAAGGAGATGTCGGCGTATGCGAAATCGTGGACCACCATGACGTTGTTGGCTTTGGCGAAGTCCACGAGGCGTTCAAAGAACTCGATGTCTACCGTCGTGGTCGTCGGATTGTGAGGGAACGAGACAACGATGACTCGGGGTTTCGGCCAGGTATCAGCAAACGCCTGCTCGACTCCTGCGAAGAAGTCGCTGTCTTGTGAAATCGGGACCCGCCGAATCTCGGCTCCGGCAAGGGCTGGCGCATACATGTGGATCGGATAGGAAGGTTCCGGAACAAGCGCGACATCTCCCGGCTGGACGAGTGCCCACATGAGATGGGACAGGCCTTCCTTTGCGCCGATGGTCGTTATGACTTCGGTCTCGGGGTCAAGTTCGACGCCGAATCGCCGCGCGTACCGATCGGCAAGTGCCTTGCGAAGGTTCGGAATTCCCCGACTTGCGCTGTAACGATGGTTGCGCTCGTTTTGCGCTGCCTCAACCAGTTTCTGGACAACCTCCGGGGATGACGGGATATCGGGGTTTCCGAACGCCAGATCCACAACGTCATCTCCCGCCCGGCGGGCGGCCAGCTTGAGTTGATCTATCTCCGTAAACACATACGGCGGGAGATTGTTGATCCGTCGGAATTCCATGGGAGGAGCGTAGCTGTTCAGAGAGACGCTACGGAG
>BDTL01000177.1 GCA_002898115.1 bacterium BMS3Bbin02
TCTTCCTGCAATTGCTGCACTTTCGCCTCCAACGCGGCGTTGACCTGGGCAAGCTCGTCCCGTTCGCCGCGGACTTCCGATATCGTCGTCTGAAGATCCGACTGGTGACGTTCCATGCGCGCGAAGATCGCGGCATTCTCCGACTCAGCTTCCTCAGATGAAACCACCAGCAGATCATGCTGCGAAACGATGGTTTCGGCTTCAAGAATCTGTTGCTCACGCTCCACCGTCAACGCAGACAGTTGCTCCTTGGCGGTTTCACGCTCCGTTTCAAGGTCTGCCATGGCGGTCTGAAGCTCAGCCTTCAATTGGTCACGTTCATCAACAAGGTCTTGCAGTTGTGCAGCCTCTTCGGTTGCGAGTTCAACGCGGCTCATGCCGGCATTGACAATCTCGCGCTCGCTGTCAAGACGTTGCCAGGCATCCGCAAGAGATGTCTTTTCTTGCGCAATGTCGTCGCGTATCGTTGAAAGTTGGGACATCTCGTTCTCGAGATTCTGCTCGCGTTCCGCGATCTGGTCTTCCAGGAGCTTCAGCTCGGTCTCGGTTGACTCGACTTCGGTCATCTTGGTGGACACACCGGAGGCCTGTTCGGCAGTCTCTGCCATCTCGTCGGCGAGCTTCGCAATTTCGGCGGTAGCTTGCGCAAGTTCGCCTTCGACCACAATCAGGCGTTCTCGTGCAATGGTGGCCTCAGCGATTTGAGCCTCAAGGGAGGGAACCCGCTTGGCCGCTTCTCGAACGTCCTCTAGCTCTTCCCTTGCGGCGGCAAGTTCGTTAGTAGTGGACTCGATCTCGGCCATCGCCGATGCGAGGTCGCTCTCCAAAACCTCCAACCGGGATACCGTGGCCGCGGCCTCAGCTACCTCCGCTTCAGATTTCTCCAGCGCCCCTTTCAGGATGCCCACCTCTTCGAGTTCTTGCTGCAACTCTGCAATACGCTCACCGGCAGCATCAGAATCGACAACGGATGCCTGAAGGCTCTCTATCGTTGTCTGTGCCTCTGCCAGCTCGTCGCGAAGCGTCGCGGCAGCGGTATCAGCTGCGGCCAAACGACCCTCAAGATCGTCGATACTGTCGAGACGACCGGTCGCTGTTGCGAGGTCCTTCTCGAGTTCACCGAGTCGCTCCTGTGCCTCGTCTCGCTCATCCCGGATAGTGTCAGCCGATGCGGCTGTTTCGCGCAAGCTCTCCAAATCGGCCTGAGGAGCCGCTGTCGCTTCGAGTCGCCCACGAATCTCTGCCAGTTCTCCTTCGAGAACAGCAATGCGCGCCTCCGCCTCAAGGAGGTCGGCGTTGGCGTCTTCGTCGGACTCCGGAGAATCGGATGAGAGTTGAAGCTCTAGCTCGACAATTCTGTTCCGAGCTTCAGCAAGCTCGACCGCCGGATCCGCCCCATAGGCCAGCTCCCTGATGGCCGCCGCGGCCGCGGCACGGTCGATCTCCTGGCGAGCGAGGTCCCGCACCGTGCGGGCCTCGCCGCTGGCGCGCTGCAAGATCGACTCTGCTTCGGCTTGGGCTTGACCAATAATCGTCGTCCCCTGAGTGCGGGCCTCAGCGAGGTAGTCATCGGGCGAGATCTCGCCACGATCGCGACCCAGGTCGCCGATCTCTACGGCCTGGCTCCTGGCAAGCTCTTCAAACTTGTCGGCACGGGCATGCTCTGCAATGGCATCGGCGCGAGCTTTGGCGAGTTCCTCGGTAATCGTCTCGACATCACCGTCGGACACCGTCGCGGCATACCGGGCAGCCTCTTCACGAATCTGCGCCGCCTCTTCGTGAGCAGCAATGAGAACGGCCTCTGCGGAAACTCCATCCGTCGAGTTCGCCTCTGACCCGCGGGTCGCATCAAGCATCTCCTTGACATCCGCGAGCAGCTCGTCGGCCTTCTCCCTGGCGTCGTTTTCGATCTTCTCAGCACGACGGTTTGCCTTCTCAAGAATCCGGTCCTTGGCGTCAAAGACTGCGTACATGGCGTTGTCCATGGACTTCGCTTCGACAGCTCTCATCTCGGCGACCTGGTGTTCCAATTCGCCGATTCGACGCGCGGACTCGCGAGCGTGGCCCTCCATCTCGGAGAACCCGGCCTCGAGTTCGACCAGGTAGGCCCTAACTTCCTTCTTGTTGTATCCGCGGCGGGCGTCTCCAAAGTTCGCCTCGGTGATCGCAGATGACATGTCAGATGAATCCTTCACTAGACAGATATCGGTTTCGGCTGGAACGATCTGAAGCGTCGTGCATGCTCATTTGTAGCACGCGCGGGAACACTAGACCGCGTCGAGGATCGAATCGTGAAGACCGACGAATGCGCCGAGATACTCGCGGCGCTCCTCTTTCAGGTTCGCCACCAACTCATGGAACTCTTCCATCCGGCCCTGCCGTTGGTAGAGCCGCCGGGGTTGAAGGAGCTCTTCGTCAGGAAAGTTCGGCAGATCAGCGGCAACCGCGTAGCCAAAATCAGGATCCTCTTCCCAGTCGATCGTCCCGGAAACGATGCCCTCGAGCACTGCCGAGCTGTGCGGGATCTTCACCTTCTTGGAACGCTCATCATCGTCGCTCCCACCAATGCGACCGGTGTTCATTAGGTACACCTCTAGATCGGGCATGGTGTCGAGCAACTCAAGAAGCCGGTTCCCCTGCCATGCGTTGTTGTTGAAGAAGAACGGGTTGGTACCCGGGACACGAAGATTCTTGCCGGCCTCGGCCTTCCCGCCGGCAGATGTTCCCTTCGTTTCGCCAAGCATGAAATACGCCGCAGCCTGCTCACGCTTGAGGTGCACCACCGCAGGCATGATCGTCTCATTGCGATTCAAAAGAAGGAGAAAGTTTGCTCTTGGTAGATCGCGTGGATCGCGGTGGCGGATATTGGCGAGAGGGAACGTGGACCGCCCGTTCGCCGTGTATGAATCGTCGAAGAAGTCAACCGTGCCATCGGGATCCGTATGGGTGTTCTCCAACCATGCGTCCGGCCGTGTCGTGCCGCCGTAAATCGTGGGTTCGTCGTCCGGGTCGAGACCGATGGTCTTTGCGAAACAACCGTTCTCCGAGGCATACACATGGCCCCCCGGCATCAGAGCCATGAAGTCGTCCTGGACCGGCAACGAATCGAGTTGCTGGCGGAACGTGGTGGTGGTTTTACCCGTACCGGATAAACCGAGAATCAGGGCGACCTTTTCCTCGCCGTTCACATCGGGGAACGACTTAAGCCCGGAATGGAGTGCCAGGCCACCGCGCTGGTAGATGAGGTGGTTCCACATTCGTAGGCCACCCATTTTGGACTCGCCGAAATAGTCGGAGCCGAAGACGCGAGTGACATATTCGTTGTGATCGACGGTGATCAGCCGATCGTCGGGCATGCCCGGGGCTCGCAGTCCCGGGGTGTAGATGACAGTGAACTCCGGGGTCCAGGATGCATCCTTGGGAAAGTACAACTGCTGTTGCATTGCAGGAATATTCGCAACAGACCGCTCCATGAAGAGACGGCAGCCGGTACGGAATGCCGGATCGGGACCGATGTATCCTTCAATAAGGATCATATCCTTGTCCGCAATGTAGGCGTCCTGTTTTGCGGCCCACTCCGCGGCGCTCGCAATCGACATGCGATTCTGGAAGATCTCCTCATCGGCTATGAAGAAGGTCGAACCCGCAAGCCGGGCAGTGACTTCTGCCTGGTAGCTGAGGTTTCCAAACTCGGTCTCGATAACCCGCGGCATGTGGTCGAGAACCCACTGGCGCATGTCCGCCTGAGTCGGGTTGACCGCTATTGATTTCGCTGCCGGCAATTCGAATGCCATTGTTGGCGCTCCTGTAACGTTCTAGTCGACCGGACGGTTCGTTCGGAGTTACCCGATGTGGACGGCTCACGGTTAGCCGTAGCTACGCGCGGTCCTCCCCACCAGAGGAACGGTGACACGATATGTCTCACCACCGATTGTCTGCCCAGGTCCCTGCTCGTGAACGCCCATTATGGACGAATCACAAACACACTGCCTAAACGTCACTCACTCCGAGGCGATGCGGGCAACCACGTCTTCGGCGACCAGGCGGGCATCCTCCTCCGCCTCGACGAGAGTCTCGTCGGCGAGGGCGACAAGATCGACGTAGATCTTCAGTTTCGGTTCTGTGCCGCTCGGCCGAATCAGCACCCGGCCCCGATCGCCGAGCAACAGCTCGATCAGGTTCGATGCGGGTAGGTACCGTGGACGATCGTCGGCGCCTACGGAGAAGTCCCTGACGTCGGTGACACCGATCCCCCGAATCGTCGTTGGTGGATCAACCCGCAAGCGGTCCATCATTCCCGCTATTTCATCGGCGCCATCTACTCCATGGCGCTTCACCGACAGCTGCAAAGACACCCACCGTCCGTAGCGTTCGCCAAGTCGCGCAAGGTGTTCGCTCAGGGTGGTGCCGTCGGCTTTCAGGCGGGCAACCAGATCGACCATAACGACCGCAGCCGATAGGCCGTCCTTGTCGCGCACCGCCGGCCCGATCGAATACCCGAGGGCCTCTTCGTACCCAAACAGGAACGAGTCACCGGTCGAATCAAAATCGAGCGCGGCGTTCCAGATCCACTTGAAACCTGTGAGCGTCAGACGACACTCGGCGCCGTTCGCATCCGCGATGGCTGTCAACAGCGGTGACGACACAACTGACATCCCGACAAACGGGTCGGCGCCGTCATAGTGCGCCAGGAGATAGTCACCGAGGATCCACCCGATCTGGTTACCGGTCAGCGGCGTCCATCCGGAACCGTCGTTGACGGCCACCGCGAGCCGGTCGGCGTCGGGGTCGTTGGCGAGAGCCACATCTGCTCGGCACGAAGCGGCAGTTCTCATCAACAGGTCCATTGCGCCAGACTCTTCGGGGTTCGGGAATGCCACCGTGGGAAACGTTCCGTCGGGCTCGAACTGCTCGGGGACGACGTGCACATCTCGGTAACCGAAATGGTCGAGAGCCTCGATGATGAAACGGCCACCGACCCCGTGCATTGCCGAATAAGCAACGGTCACGTCCGGTGCGCCGTCGGCGGGGGTCCGGATGGAAGCCATATCGTTGAGATAATCGTCGAACACTGACATCGGAGCGATCGAGACCAGGTCGTGGTCTATCGCAGCAATCGAAATCTCGTTGGCAGGAGGGGCGGTGTCGATGGCGGCGCTGATCAGACCATCAACCGGGGGGATGATCTGGGCGCCGTTACGGTCGTATACCTTGTATCCGTTGTCCGCGGGCGGGTTGTGGCTCGCTGTGACGACAACCGCGGCACGGGCACCGTATTGCAGCGCGGCATAGGCAACCAGCGGCGTTGGCACGAATTCGTCGAACATGACCACCGGGATCCCGGCCGCAGCGAGCACACCGACCGTGTCTTCGGTGAACTGTCTGCTTGACAGCCGGGCGTCGTAGCCGACGACGACTGGTGCGTCGCTCTCTGGGTCGTCGCGGCTGTTGAGGTAGTCCGCAAGACCCTTGGTTGCTCGGATCACTGTGGCACGGTTCATCCGGTTGGAGCCGGCCTCAACCCTGCCGCGAAGGCCGGCGGTTCCGAACGCGATTGCACCGGCCATCCGGTCCGCGATCTCCTCGGTATCACCTGTGTCGAGCAGGAGTTGCATTTCGGTGCGGGTGACCGGATCCGGGTCGCCCGCCATCCATGCGCGAGCCCGAACCACGGGGTCGATGACGGTGGTGTCGGTCATCGTTCGATCTGGCGCGCAAAGTGCGCGTCTCTCATGGGTCGAGTGCTCGTCTCAGGAATGCCGCCATCTGTTCACGAGTGACGTTGTCGTCGGTACAGAACCGGTCGTTGTCCGGA
>BDTL01000178.1 GCA_002898115.1 bacterium BMS3Bbin02
ACATCGGTTTCAATGACGTACTCTCCCGTATCCTCTCCACCCGCCAATCCGGGAGCCGTGAAGGTCGTCCGCATTCGATAGGTCGGTACCCCGATCAGGTCTATCAGCCTTCCCGATTCCCCCGCGATACGCTCGCTCGGCCCGATGGCGCCTTCGGGAAGCTCAATCGGAATCAACGTACCTGTCGGGTAGAAGGTTCCGGTGATGATCTCAGGATCGGCCGGAATGGTCGTGGACGGTGACTCTGTCGTGGTGGTGGTCATCGTGGTCGACGTCGTTGAAGGTGCCGCGACCGTGGTCGTGCTGGTAGTCGGGGTAGCCGACGTGCTTGGAGTCGCGATCTTCACGATCGTGGTTGTGGTTGGCCCCACGATCGCGGACTCACCTACCGGCGGTGCGATCACCGTTGAATCCTGACCACAGGCAGCAACCACAACCGCGAAAACTACGAGGGCGGAGATATGTTTCATCGTACTGGAAGAATATCGGTCACACTTAGAAAATTCTGTAGCAACTTGTCCGCCGAGAAGTTCCCGCCGGTTGACAACCGCTTCGGTCTTGCGGCGTTCTCGTGTCGGGGGTCGGCGGGGGTGTCGCCGGCGTGAAGCGATAATCCGGAGAACAAGAGTAATGATCGGGCAACCGGCGCTCTCGCGGACCGACGGGACTTCGACAACGAGATGTTGAGTCGCACCGGGAAATCGATATCATTCGGGACAGCACCAGGAGCGTCGTCAGGCACGTTGGTGCAAATACATCTTCGCCGCCGTACCGGGGGAAACCCCCTTGTCAACCGGCTTCGATAGCAATACAACCGTCCAACCACACTCTTGACACCGAGGTATCCCGTGAAATCGTCCCGATTGATCCAACTTTCTCTCGTCTCAGCGCTCCTGCTCCTTGTGGCGGCGTGCGGAGGTGGCGCCGACACCGCCACGGAGCCGGTGACAGTCGATCTTGGCGCAGAAACACAGGTCGTCGCGGTCGATGGCGGCAGCTACACCGATGTCAGTGCTCGGGGCCTCGTTACGAAGCTTGAGAACAAGGACTTCCTCCTGGTGAACGTGCATATTCCCTATGCCGGAGAAATCGCCGGCACCGATGCGTTCATTCCGTTTGACAAAATCACGCAAAATTTGGGAAAGCTGCCGACAGACAAGAATGCACAGGTCGTCGTGTACTGCCGGAGCGGTGGTATGAGCGCTATCGCGGCTGTCGAACTAGTGCAGCAGGGTTACACGAACGTGTGGAACCTCGACGGCGGCATGATTGCCTGGACCGCAGAGGGAGAATTGCTTCTTCAGAAGGATACCTAGCCGAAATTCCGGCTATTGCCTGGTCGACCGACCAGCACAACCGATCAATACTGGAACGCCAATGACAGAAATATCGCGTCGAACCTTCGTAAAGCTTGCCGGTGTCGGCGCTGCTTCGACTGTCCTCGCAGCCTGCGGCATGAACCGCAGCAACACGCAGCAGCTCCTCCCCCAACCGGTATCTACTCCGAACGCGGACTTTCAACCTGATGTCGAAATAGCACTGCGGGCCGTCGAGGACACTGTCGAGGTCCGCTCCGGTACGTCCACAGACGTGTGGAGACTCGAAGGAGACCTCCTGAAAGGCGATCCGGGAGTAGTAGTACCGGTATCCGGAAGCTACCTCGGACCCACGCTGCATCTCAAGAAAGGCCAGAAGGTTCGGATCGAGTTCACCAATGAACTTCCGGAAGTCAGCATCATCCACTGGCATGGTCTCCACGTTCCGGCCGACATGGACGGGCACCCCCAATACGCCATTGCGAAGGGCGAAACGTACTACTACGAGTTCGAGGTTCTCAACCGAGCCGGCACCTACTGGTACCACCCCCATCCCCATGGCCGCACCGGGCCGCAGGTGTATGCAGGCATGGCAGGGTTCTTCATAGTCTCTGACGATGAAGAAGCAGCACTCGGTCTCCCTACCGGCGACTATGACATTCCACTGGTATTGCAGGATCGAACCTTCGACGACAACGGTCAGTTCGTCTACAACGGTGGCGGCATGATGGACCAAATGATTGGATTCCTCGGTGATGAACTCCTGGTGAACGGCACACCGGACTTCACTCTCTCCGTAGCCAACCGGGCGTATCGGTTGCGGTTCCTCAACGGCTCAAACTCACGCATGTACAAACTGGGTTGGAGTGATGGGACACCCTTCACTGTCATTGGAACCGATGGCGGACTCCTCGAGAAACCCGTTACGCGTCCCTATCTGACGCTCGCACCGGCGGAGCGTCTCGACATCTGGGTGGACTTTGACGACCGAAGTGTTGGCTCGGAAATGAAGCTCGTAAGCTTGCCGTTCGACAACGGCAACATGAACAGCCCCGAGTTTCCGATCCTCACGGCAACGATCGACCGCGAGGCGTCCGGCACGGTCACTCTCCCTTTAAAGCTGTCGACACCCAACTTCTTCGATATTTCCCAGGCGGAACAAACTCGCGAGATCGTCTTGGCCCAACGCATGGGACGCGGCTGGTCTCTCAACGGGCGTCAGTTCGAAATGACGGGCGTCGCGCAAGAGGAGACCATACGGCGCGGCAGCATCGAGATCTGGGAGTTTGTGAACAAGGGCGGTGGAGGGATGGGCGGCGGCATGTCGAACCTTCCCCACCCGATGCACATGCACGGCGAATCCTTCAAGGTTATCGAACGGCAGATCAACGGTGACGACCAAACAGCGTGGGACACCTTGAGTGAGGGGGTGGTCGACGAGGGTTGGAAGGATACGGTTCTTGTCATGCCCGGCCAGCGCGTCAAGGTCCTACGACGCTTTGGCGACTTCACGGGGCTGTTCCTGTACCACTGTCACAACCTTGAACACGAGGATCAGGGCATGATGCGCAACCTGAAGATTCAGGCGTAGATTCGTTCCACCGCCCGGAGATCGACTTCGCAACGAACGAACACTCAACTGTACCGAGCGTTACACTATGTTGATATGGTCGGGGGGTTTGACGTCAGCACTGCTGTATCGAAGCGCCGTGCACCTTGCTACTGTTCCCGACCGCCCGGACTATTGGAGGAACTGCGTGGCGCACACTGCCGGATCGCTCGATTCAGACCTCTTACTCGCGCGGCTTCAACAGATGCGCCAGCGCGGCGGCCCTGCACGTACGGTGGGACTTTCCGACAAGGCGATTCGCACATTTCTTGTTTCAGACGACTCTCTTGCAGTGGCAATCGACAGAGCGTTTCTTCACTATGAAATCCTCGCGGATACGCAGCCGGATCTTCTAGCAATGGGCGAGGTCGGCCAGTGTGCCCGGGTGCAAGATGGCTTCGTCAACTTTTATCCCGATGACCAGATCAATCCATATGTCGCGCTCGCCGGATCGGGTCCGTGGGTGATTACTCTCAAGGGAGCGGTTGTCTATGACTGCGGCGGTTACGGAATGCTCGGGTTCGGGCACGCCCCCATGGCAATACTGAACGCAATGAGTCAGCCACATGTCATGGCAAATGTCATGACACCGTCGGTGAGTCACATGAACTTCACAGACCGGCTGCGTCGGGAGATCGGACACACGCGATCCGACTCGGAACCATTTACACAGTTCCTGTGCCTGAACAGCGGCTCCGAGGCGGTGAATGTCGCGACCCGGTTGGCCGACATCAACGCCAAAATAGTGACGGACCCGGGTGCGCGTCATGGCGGGAAGCCGATCCGTTGCGCGAGCCTCGTAAGTGGGTTCCATGGCCGCACCGACGGTCCAGCCAGATTCACAGATTCCACGCGCAAGAAGTACCGCACCCACCTCGCATCGTTCCGGGACTCGGACACGTTGCTCGCAATCGAACCAAACAACATCGAATCCCTTGAGACAGTGTTCAAAGAGGCTGAGAACGAGAACCTGTTCATCCAGGCGTTCTTCATGGAACCAGTCATGGGTGAGGGAGATCCCGGGCTATCCATCACACCGGAGTTCTATGAACGTGCGCGGGAGTTGACCACTCAGCACGGCGCCCTTCTTCTTGTCGACTCGATCCAGGCAGGACTGCGCGCCCACGGTGTTCTTTCGATCGTCGACTACCCCGGGTTTCGACATCTGCCACCACCCGACATGGAGACATACTCGAAGGCGCTCAACGCCGGACAGTATCCACTGTCCGTTCTAGCAATGTCCGAGTCAGCCGCAGCCCTCTATCGGAAGGGGGTCTATGGCAACACCATGACATCGAACCCTCGCGCAATGGACGTTGCTGTCGAGGTGCTTGACGCCATCACTCCGGACATGCGCGACAACATCGTGTTACGTGGCAACCAACTCGTTGCCGGTCTGCAGGACATAGCAAAAGAACTCAAGGACACGATCACAAAGGTGCAGGGGACCGGACTACTACTCAGTTGTGAACTCCACCCCCGGTTCACTTGTACCGGTGCGGGGAGCACCGAGGAATATCTCCGCATGAACGGACTCGGTGTGATCCATGGTGGGGTCAACTCGTTGCGGTTCACCCCTAGTTTCTTCATCGACGAGGCCGGTGTCGGTCTCATTCTCGAACGAACCCGCGACGCCCTCGTCAACGGGCCGGCGAACTAACCCGACGACATGGTTCCGTCGATCGGTCAGGCACCGACATGGGTCTCATGGAACGCCGCGGAACCGATATCGTCTTGCCGGACGTTCGGATGAGTCAACAAGTCAGCCTCTTGATCATCAGGACTCTTCCAGTTCTACAACCCGATGGGTAGTGACTCCACAAACCTGGCTCGGACAACAGTTGTCAAGACCGACGTTGTTCAACCTGAACTGTGGCCGCAGAAGAGACCAACGCGGAATGTGAGCCTCTGTGCCGCGCCTTGCGCACCTTGGTCTCCAAAGAAGAACTCCAACAGGGATCTCGCTTCCGTAATCGTCGTGAACTCAAAGTGAGTGTCGATGGGATGGCACTCGAATCCGTGCTGTTTCCAGTAGCCCGGATCGGCGTTGATCTCGCGCGGCGCCAGGCCACTGAATTCGTCCGGGCCGAGGTTCTCGACAATCAGCAGTGGGCCCCCGGATCGAACAACACGGTGTAGCTCCAAAATGCCGGGCGACGGATCCCAGTCCCGGGAGAAGAAATACGCCCAGGTCGCGTACGCAGCATCGAACGATCCGTCGACGAACGGCAACAACTCAGCATCTCCCTGAATCCAGGGGAGGTGGCGGTCGGTACGAATCATGGCGCGGGAGGGTTCGAGGGGGACCACGCCACGCGCTTGAGTCCTCAGACGCTCGGCGGTGTACCCATCCCCTGCTCCGACATCGAGCACCCTGCCGGCAACCGGCAACCGTGTATCAAGAGCGGCAATCACGAGTCCCTCCCTGTCCATCGCATGTCGTTCGATCTCGAACAGGTCAGGCTGCTCGGAGCCGTAGAAAGGAATCACCGCCATGATGGGATCGTACATCGAAGCGCGTCGATGACGGCGTTGGCGCTTTCACACCAGCCTGGCAAGAGCCGCCAGCAGGAGCTCGACGTTGCGAAGGCGGGCGGTGTGCCCCATGCACCCAATTCGCCACACCTTGCCGGCGTACGCGCCAAGTCCGCCACCGATTTCGATGCCATACTCGCGGAGCAGTCGTGACCGAACGCGTGCCTCGTCGACGCCATCTGGAACCTTCACCGTTGTGAGCTCCGGGAGGCGATGTCCCTCGGCCGCAAACAGCTCAAACCCGAGATCGATCAGGCCCTCCCGGAGGCGTTGACCGCACGCCTCGTGGCGTGCCCACGCGCTCTCCAGACCTTCGTCAAGTATCACGCCGAGTCCCGCATGAAGGCTGAAGATCATCGAGATAGGTGCCGTGTGGTGATATGCCCGAGCCCCGTCACCATCCACATATTTCGAGATCAGGTTGAGATCGAGATACCAGCTTCGCGGACGTTCCACAATGAATTCTCGCGCTCTGTCCGACACCGTCACGGGCGCCAGACCAGGCGCGACACCGAGACACTTCTGCGTCCCCGAATACGCAAGATCGACTCCCCATTCGTCGATCTCGACAGGAATCCCGCCGAGGGAGGTCACACAATCGACGAGCAGCAGGGCGTCACCCTTGTTGGCGCCTAGGTCGGCTATCTCGGACCGCACACCGGTTGAGGTCTCGGCGTGGACGACGCCGATCAGTTTCGGATTCGGATGGGCCGCTAACAACCTGCCCGGATCTACCGGTTGGCCCCAGTCGAAATCAACGCGGACCACGTCGGCGCCGCAGCGGCTGGCAACCTCAACCATACGTTCACCGAAAACTCCGTTGACACCGATGACCACGGCATCATTGGGCTCGATGACGTTGACGAGGCAAATCTCCATTCCAGCAGAACCTGTGGCACTGACCGGAAACGTCAGCCGATTGGATGTGTGCCACACCTGGCGGAGACGCTCATTGGTCTCGTCAAGAACGGTCAAAAACTCGGGGTCAAGATGACCGAGCATCGGACGGGTGAGTGCAGCCACAGCGTCGGGATAGGGATTGCATGGGCCGGGTCCCATAAGAATGCGTTCAGAGAGTGCCATACCCCAAACCCTACCGTGCGCGGGTTGCACTAGCGCCATCGACTCGTCGTGTCCGGTCGCCGGTCAGCGACCGAGGTGGCTCGTCGACCTTCCGATACGAACGTACTTGAGAGTTGTGAACTTGATGTCGCGGGCGTGGCCAATGTTGCTCCACAGAACGTCATATCCCCTCATACGTCGGACCCGCTTCACTCTCCTCTCGAACCGCTCTCGCTCTTGCGGCGTTGACTCGCGCTTCGGGCTGACAGTGCCGATCAGGCGTACGCCGGGATACTCCACGAAACGTCCCTTGATAAACATCTTGAGCCAGAAGAGTTTGGAACTGTTGACTGCAAGGATCGTCACTCGTGAGTCTCTATCAACATTCCTGGAGAGCCGGCTACCGAACACATCGAAGAACATCGCGGTCGAAGGCCCGGTGATCTGTAGCGATCCGATCGGGGTCACATGAGCGGTGCCGTCCTCGTTGACGCTCGCTATCGAACAGTGAAGCGATGTCGACATGCCTTGCCGGAGAACATGAACGGCACGGCTCCATGAAGCTTGGTCAATCATGGTTGATCTCTTCGCGAGGCCAACGGAGCGAGCAATGCGTTGACGGTCTCTCCCACCAGTCCTTCAAGTCTCACCTCCGGGCGGCGCCCTGCACTCAACGCTGGCCGAACAGCGCCGTAAGGGACACTCATCACGGCAAACTTCACGCGATCGCGCGACTCAGGATCCACTGCTCCGAGTCGAAGTGTCAGCTTCCGAATCGCCGTCGCAGCAGCCTTGCGCTGTCTTGTGTTGCGCTCCGCAAGCTCCTCCGGCCAGCCTGCGCTGAGAAAATCTTCGCTGCGGTGCACCAGCAATAGCCTGGCGTGCTGGAGGTCACTTCGGCTCCATCGCACCACATGTGTCGCAGCTGATACCGCGGCCCGGAGCGGATCATCAACACTGATCGACGCAAGAAAGCCCTCCTGGAACCGTTCGACGGCACGTAACCAGAGCGCACCGACAAGAACATCCTTCCCGGAAAACCGGTGATATATCGATCCACTTGGCGCACCGATCGCTCGTGCGACACCGGCAACACTGAGCGCTGACGGTCCTCTCTCAAGCGCCATCAGCAAGGAAGCGTCAAGGATTGCTTCTGTTTGGTATTTGACTGGTCTACTCATTAGTTTTAGAGAGTAATCTCTAAAACTAATGAGATCAACTTCGTTGGAAAGCAGGTGACGCAGTAGTAAAGAAACGGGCGCCTATCGTCGATCTTGATTCTGCACCTACGAATCCGGGTTAACCTTTGCTCCCGGAATGGAATGAGATATCGACATGGCACTCGCCGAGACGCCATTTACATTGATCCACAAGGGGGACTGGCCAGGTCCTACGATTCTTCGCCGCGGATGGGCCCGTGCAACAGCACGACCCTGGAATGATCACATTGAAGATGCCTCGTTACGCCTGATCCGCGGGGGTTCGCTCTTCATCAATGCCTGTGCATTGCGGTTGCTAGAACTCGGTGCGGACAGCGTTATCTCTCCACCTCTCCCTATTGGCGGAAGAAAACCCTGGATGGACTCCGGCTTCGACGAGGATGTCGAGCTGGCACTCTTGCGTCTCGATCTCAATCAACCAGTCCCGGCTCCCGACCACCTCGTTGTTGAACGGACGACAGAATCCATCACAGGTCTGCTTGATATTGACCGCGCGGCCTTCGACCCCTTCTGGCGTTTCGATATCCACGGCATCACCGAGGCCATGCAGGCAACGACTCGATCGACCGTCCTCGTCATCCGCAACTCTGATGGTCATTCGATCGGCTTCGCCATCATCGGTTACGGCAACGCAATCTCATATCTGCAACGCGTGGCCGTACACCCTTCGTGGCAGGGCCATGGAATGGGACGTTCACTCGTGAGGGTCGCGGCACGCAAGGCCCGGGCTCATGGTTCGCAGGCAATTCTGCTGAACACCCAGTTCGATAACACATCAGCGATCTCCCTCTATGAGTCCGAGGGATATGAGGTACTTCCAGAGCGTCTGGCCTTGATGCGGTTCGGCCAATAGCTCACGCATACCCGACCCAGCGGTAGGCTTGCCCTGGCGACCCCGACGAGGTTTCGTGGCTCCTCCAGTTCCAGAACGATTCACGGTGCACATCCGGCTTGGCCGCGACGGTGATATAGATGAGTGGCTCGCTACCGACACGTTGCTTGACCGGCCGGTGTTGATTCGAGTACTCAACCCGGGAGCGAATGCAGTGCGCCGCCGTCTCTTCCGACAGAACGTGCAGGCCACCGCTGCCGTTTCGCACGTTCACCTCGCCGCCGTGTACACGTTGCACGTCGATGATGAGAGTGCCTACGCGGTCACTGAGTGGAACGGCGGTGTCTCGGTCGAAGACCGAATCCGTGCCGGCGAGACCATTCCGGTAGGTGAGTTTCTCCCGAACGCAGCAGGACTCGCAGAGGCACTCGCTGCCCTCCACGCCGTCGGGGTCGTTCATGGAACGATCGAACCCTCTGCCATTCACTTCTCCGCGGCCCATCCGGCGAAATTGGGAGCGGCCGGTCGCACCTCAACCGGAGAAGGTCCCGAGGCTGATACGGCGGCTCTTGCCCGCACACTTCGTGCAGCAATCACCGGCACAACGGAACCCGGAATCGCCGCTTCTCAGGTAGCCGAGGGTTTGTCCCCGGAAGTCGACGCGGCCCTCGCCGCCGCGGAATCAGGGCAACTGTCTGCTGCCGCTCTGGCAAGCGCGTTACGCGAGATTCGTTATGAGCCTCGCCAGATCACAACACGAGGATGGACGTGGACGTGGCTCATACCCGCAACGGTGCTCGTTGTCGCCGCTGCAGTCATCGCCGTCGTTGGACTCTCAATCGACACCAATAGCGAGTCGCCGTTTCTCTTCCCTGCAACCCCCCAACCTCGGCCGGTCGTCGCAACAACAATTCCCCCACTCGCATCGACAACAACCACCCTCCCCGCCGGACTCATCGGGTTCTCGGCTGCCGTAGCTGACCCGTACGGTGACGGGATCGAGCACGACGAACGACTCCCCCTCCTCGCCGACGGAGATATCGAAACCAGCTGGACAACTGAGCGCTACTTCGACCCGCTGCCACTCATCAAGAAGGGGGTTGGCGTGATTCTGTCTCCTGTCGCGAAAGCCCGCACGCTTGAGGTCGTGGCTACATTCGGTACCTCATTTTCGATCGCGTGGTCATCCGATAGCTCTCGACCGATCGCCGAATGGGAACATATCTCATCTGCGGTTATCTCCACCGGTACAACCACGATCCAACTCCCCGACAGAGACGGAGGTAGCTGGCTGCTCTGGCTCACCGATCTCCCGGACGACGGATCCGGAGAATACGTGGCTGTTGTTCGCGAGGTCCGGTTCGGATCGTGACAACGGAGACGAAATAGGCCACACTTAGTGCCGTGACAGACCGAAGAAACCTCGACATAGATCTCATCGATCGCTTTCTCAATGGTGACAAGGGGGCGTTCGATACGCTGATGTCGGCACACGAGCAGCGCGTTTTCGCGATCTGTCTACGAACTCTGGGGGACCGACAGGCAGCGTTAGATGCAACACAGGAAACGTTCATCACAGTGTTTCGCAAGGCTGATCGATACAACGCGACCGCGGCGTTTTCTACATGGCTTTATCGAGTGACCGTGAACACCTGTTACGACTACCTCCGTCGCCAGAAGCGCCACCGGACAGAAGTGCTCCCGGAGACCCACGACCCGGTCGATGTCGCCGCCGGCGATGAATTCACCGCCGTGGAAATACAGCCGGCGATCGAGAATGCGCTCGCCGCGCTCCCCGACGAGTTCCGTGCCGCAGTCGTACTTGTTGACCTGCACGGGTTTGACCTTGAAAGGGCGGCCGAAGTCCTCGAGGTGCCTGTTGGTACGGTGAAGTCTCGTGTCTACCGGGCCCGGCGCAAACTTGCGACACAACTCGGGAACTTTGCACCGTCCGCGCGACATCAAACAGACGAGACATCATGACAAACAACAACGACCGAATCTTCGACCTGCTGTCCGGGACCCTGAGTTCCGACGAACAAGCGCGCCTCCACCGGGACATCACCGCCGACCCGGAACTTGCCGAGGAGTTGCGTCTTCAGACCTCGGCGATCGAATGGCTCGCCGAAACTGACACCCCACTCCTATCTGAGTTTGAGTCCGCCAAACTTCGATCAGCGGTACGCGCCTCTGTATCCCGAAACCCGCAGGCATCAGGGGTCC
>BDTL01000179.1 GCA_002898115.1 bacterium BMS3Bbin02
GGTTCGTCGAGGCGCGACGCCTTGAGGAGACCCGCGGGGAGATGTTCGGTGGTCGGCCCGCCGCCGGCGGCGTATTCGTTGAAACTGGAGCCGTAGAGGTGGCCGCGTACGACACATTCCATCGGGATGACCTCGGCGCGGTGGACAAGCATCGAACGTCCCGCATAGTCGGCGATCTGATCGTCGGTGATGCCGGGGATGTCGTGCGCGTCGGTGCTGATGAGGTGGTGTGGCGTGTCGAGCAGATCGAACCAGTGGAGGCTCACCCCGGTGAGGACCTGACCCTTGTGGGGGATGGGAGCGTCGAGCACGACGTCGAATGCGGAGATACGGTCGGTGGTGACGATGACGAGCCGCGCGGCGTCGACTTCGTAGATCTCACGGACCTTTCCTGAACCGATGTGGTTGAGTGCCAGCACGTGCCGGGATGGTACGCGACGATCCGTCACCCGTCCAACCGAGACCCCCAAAACCCCAATGTCTATACGGTTTGTACAAGGAACCGGCCTAAGTTGCTTCGGCGGGCTTTTGCGCGTTTAGTACACTGCGGATGCAGTGATGAATCTCTTCAGCTACAGGGGAGCCCATATCCGTCGCCTTTCTCTCATCGTTGCGTTTGGCCTGGTGCTCGTTGCGTGTACGGGTGGTGTGACGCCGGGTGGGGGTGAGCCGATCGGGGTTGAGGCTTGTGGGGAGTCGGTGGATCCTTTCGAGTCTTTGTGTGGGCGTGCGATGGAGGGGCCGACCGGGCTGGTTCTCGTTGTTGGTGACACGGTGGTGGACATCGATGCCGACACCCGGCATCGCATCGAGGGTCTGCCCGACGGTTCCGGGTTCGTGCCGCCTGCCGAGCAGCCGATTTGGGCGCAGCGGGTGGGTTCGGATGCTGTTATCGGCGTCGGTGATGTCTCCGGAAGGTGGGAGGTGTTTGCGGTGCGCCAGGGGTCTCCGCAAGCCGTCCCGATCGGATTCGGGAGTCCGACACCCGGGTTGGGCGGCGTGTGGTTGCGAGAGAATATCTCCGCGGACGAATGTCGTCTGAGCAAGGTCGCCCTCGACGGAGAAATTCTCTCCGAGTCGGCGTCGGTTGACTGTGACGTGAGTTTGATCGAAGAGACGAGCGTCGGCCTCGTCGGTGTACGCGAGATTGACGGTGCCTTTTCGGGTGTGATCCTCGACCCGGAAGATCTCTCTGCTCCTCTTTTCGAATTGGGGTTGATTCGCGGCATCTTCGGGAGCCGTGTCCTCCACCAGGCGGGGGGAGGGAGCGACTTTGTCGTGTTGGACACGCTGACCGGTGAAGAGGTCGCCATCGAGTTGCCGGTGCGGTTCGGGCAGCCGAGTTACGGGCAACTCAGTCCCGATGGTCGTTATCTAGCAATCCCGTTCAAGAGCCCGCTGCAGGTGTTCGACATCTGGGTACTCGATACCGAGACGTTGCAATGGACCCGGGCTCCCTCGATGCCGGTCGCTTCCGGCGTGAAGGCGACGTCACTGGCATGGGTGCCCGATGGTCGCCTGATCATCCTGCTCACGTTGGAACCGGCTGGCCACCAGCTAGCCACGTGGACACCGGGCGATTCCGAGCTCCAGGTCCGCCAGCTCGACGACGAACTTGATGCCTCCGTGGCTGTCTGGTGCACGACAAACGAGTGCCGGTAGCCGCACTCCGCACCCTGGGGTATCCCTCGCGACGGCGTGCTGCCCTCAGTTGACGGTTCGAATGTCGATGCCCTCCATGGCTGTGTCTTGCGGGCGTGCAATCATGTTGAACGCCACCGTCACCTGAGCATCCAGGTCACACCATGTGACAGATTCGAGATTGCGAACAATCCTCCCCGCGGCCCCCGCGTGGGTGAGATCCTCTGTCGTCATGTAACTGGCATCGCGACACCGGGTATTCGATGAACGATGTCCTTTCGTGGTCGCGCGGTATCCGTCGTCGACCCATCTGGAAGAACACCGCCGACGGGATCATCACCAAAGACCGGAGAGGAAGAGCCACACTCACCGCGGTCACCAAATCCGCAGTCGACCACTACCATTCGCACAATGTGGGATGCCCCCGGGTTCGAGACCTTACCGACCAAGGCGTTGCTGGTGTCGCGGGTGCGCGGCGCCTTCATGCTGCTCATCATCATCGCCGTGCTCGCCGCCGCCGATCTGGTCATCAGGCAGTTCGTCGAGCCGGCCTTCCCCCCGCTTGTCCTGCCTGGCCTGATAGCCCTGGCCGCTTTCGCCGTCGGCTGGATGTGGACCCACCTTGTCTGGCGAGCATTGGGCTGGCGCCTCGACGACAGGACGTTTGAGACCCGATCCGGCGTCTACTGGAAGACGTGGAAGGGGATTCCGCGAGACCGGGTCCAGTTCGTCGAGGTCGTCTCAGGTCCGCTGCAGCGCCACTACGGGTTGGCGACGCTGGTGGTGCGCACCGCCGGGGTCTACACCCCGGCCGTCAGTGTCAAAGATCTCGTGGCCGACGTCGCCGAGCGTCTCCGCGCCGAGCTCAGCCCCGAGTCCCCCGGTGGTGTGCTCGGGAACCATGCGACGGAGCCGGGACTGTGACCGAACCCGAACCCCTCGTCGCGGACGAGTCCCGACCGGTACCTCAGCCCGACAACGGCGAAGGCTGGCAGCGCCTTCACCCGGCCACCATTGCTGACGACGTCCTCCAACGCCTCCCCAGTGTTGCGGTGGGCCTCTTCCTCATCTTGACCGGCGGTGGGCGTGACGCCCTCTTCGAACTTGTCCAACTCGTCGTCGGTTTCGGCGCACTCGCCCCGGTCGTCGTCCGCTACCTCACCGGCCGCTACCGGGTGGGACCCGAGCTGCTCCAATGGCGGGTCGGCGTCCTCAAGAAGGTCGAAACTGACATGCCACGCCACCGCATCCAGTCAGTCGACACCCGTATCAACATCATCGGGCGAATCTTCGGCCTCGAGACCGTCGTCGTCAGTTCGGCGGGGGGTGAGGGAGAGATCACGATCGGCCTCGTCGTCGGCTCGGCGGCCGACCGGCTGCGATCCGAACTGTCACCGGAGGCGGTGGCAGTAGCCGCTGTCGAACCGGTGGAGGGCGACTCGACTGAGGTTCGAACAGCACCGGCGATCCCCGAGACCGAACTGGCAACCCTCAACGCCTCTGACCTGCCGAGGGTGACGCTGGTCAACGTCAGTCGGCTCATCACCGCCTCTGCCGGAGTCGTCATCGGCATCTCGATCAGGGTCCTGAGACCGGCGGAGTTGGTGTACTTCCTCCCGGTGCTGGCCACCATGTTCGCGCTTGGCGCGGGCGTCGCGACCCAGGCAATTGGCTTCTCGTCGATGCTGTACGGCGACCGGATCCGGGTCGCCCGTGGCATCATCACCCGAACCAAGTTCGAGGCGCCACTGGCCAGAGTCCAGGGAGCAACGATCAGGCGCAGCATTCCCGCCCGCCGGATCGGGACCGAGGCTATCTCCGTCGACACCGCGGACGTGAGTGGTAAAGACGCCTCGAAACAGACGCTGGTGCACCCCATCGCCCCTGCCGGGCAGTGGAAGGAGTGGGTTCCTCTCTTCCTCGGCACCCCGGTTCCCGACCCGGGGACGTTCCGCCGAGTCGCTCCGGTGTCGCTGCGGAGGCGCTGGATCGCCGAAGCCCGTCGCGCCGTGGTGCTGGGGGCGATGGGCGGCATCGTTGCGTGGCTGCCCATACAGTGGGTCGGGCGAGACTATCTCGTTGTCGGGATCGCCGTCGCTGTCACCGTGCTCGTGCCGCTTGCGTCCGGTCTCGTCGAGACGCTGAGCTACCGCAACGAGCGATGGGTCCTCGGAGACGAAACCGTTGCGTTCCGCCATGGCGCCTTCACCACGTCGCTCGTGATCGTGCCCAGGGTGCGGACCCAGGGTGTCCTGATCAGGGCCAACTGGTTCCAGCGCAGGCTTGGTATTGCGAACATCTCGGTCGACACCGCCTCTCCCACCGTTGTCGGCAAGGGTCGGGACCTCTACCTCACCGACGCCATCGCGGTCGCGGACGGGCTGCTGGCCGGCGTCGACGAGGGCGGCGGGGTCTGACAACCGGTGCTCGGCACGGGCACACTCAGTAGCGTGCACCAGACCGCGCCCGCTCCGAAGGCCGATCTTGCCCATGTCGTCGCCGACCCCGGCCGTCGCATAGGTTGAGGGTCGCCCAATCGTTGCCCCTTCGCCTCCCGGCGCTCGAGCCGACATAGGTATCTCAACCCAGGTTTGGTACGACCTCGGCTGCGAAGAGTTCCAGGCTTGAGGTGTCGTGGGCGGCGTCAGGGAAGTATGCGATCCCGTACCCCATGCCGGCGCTAACCCACGGTTTGAGTTTCGCGACGAGTTGCTCCGGTGTTCCCATTGTTCCGGAGAGCATGTTTCGCAGTTTCTCGACCTGGCCATCCTTGTGTTCAATGAACGGGCGGGCCCGCTCGATGATGGCGTCGAGTTTCGCTTCGACCTCGGCCTCGGTCTCGGCACACACCACGTTGAAGTTGCATGACCGGGTGATGTCCAAGAAGTCACGTCCAATGTCGTAACAGTGTCTCGCGAGTATTGCGGACTTATGGATGAACTCGCCGACATCGGCGCCACCGAAGTTGGTGTAGTCCGCGTACTGTGCCGCGACTCGCAGCGTGAGTTTTTCACCGCCGCCCGCGATCCACATCGGGATCATCGGGTCCTGCACGGGTTTCGGCTGGCACATGGCGCCATCGAGTTGGTAGTGCTTGCCGTCGTACGTGACGGAATCTTCGGTCCACATGGCCCGCATGATCTCGACGGATTCCTTGAGGCGCCCGATGCGGATCGACGGTTTGTCGAACGGGTAGCCATACCCGCGGTACTCGTGGTCGTACCAGCCCGCACCGATCCCCATTTCGACGCGGCCCTTTGAGATCACGTCGATTGACGACGCAACCTTGGCGAGATACGCCGGGTTGCGATAGGAGTTGCAGGTACACATCTGACCGAGGCGAACGGTGTCGGTGACTGCGGCGAGCGCGGCCATGAGGGTCCACGCCTCATACACCGGCTCCTGGGTGGGCAGTGGCACGGTGTGGAAGTGGTCGTACACCCAGGCCGACACGTAGTTGCTGTTCTCGATGGTCTTTGTGACGCTGACCATGGTGTCCCAATGGTCGTCACGGTCGATTCCGGCGAGGTCGAGTCGCCATCCCTGAGGGATAAATGCTCCAAAATTCATGGGCCGCACACTACCTGTGTCGTGGCTCGGGCGCGACACGTACCCTGGGCGGTATGGTGCTGGAATGTCTGAATCATTCGAAGAGTTCAAATCGTCGTTCTCCT
>BDTL01000180.1 GCA_002898115.1 bacterium BMS3Bbin02
CGAGGCCAGAGTCGCCGATTCGTTCCACCGCCTCGCCGATGCCATCGTCCGTCATCATCGCGGCGCACCTGGCGGTCTGGAGGAACGTGCCTCCACGATGCAGAATGTCACCGACATCTCGAGCCTTCAGCTCGAAACACTTACCGGCGAGCAAACCTGCGTAGCCCTCGTGCACACCGTAGATCTCCAGCCCGTGGGCGAGCGCAGTGCGCACAACGGCACGGACCGCCGTGTTCATACCGGGTGCGTCACCACCGGAGGTGAGGACCCCGATTCGCTTCATCGTCACTGGAAACTGCCCCTCGTAGGCGTCGATTCATGCCGTAGTTTCCGATAGTAGCCTGGCCCCGGTGCATGTCCGAATGCCGTTTTCCGTGTGTCGCAGAGACATGATGCATAGGGCCTGCAAGCATGCTTACATTGGTGTAATTCGTTCGAGACTATCCGGAGCCGGTGCGGCCGTGAGCCAGCAATTTGCCCATCTTCATCTTCACACTGAGTTTTCGATGCTCGACGGCGCCGCTCGCATCAACGACGTCGTTGCCGCTGCGGTAGCGGACAACCAACCTGCGGTCGGGTTGACGGATCACGGTGTCCTCTACGGCGTGCTCGATTTCTACCAGGCAGCGACTGCTTCCGGGATTAAGCCGGTCATCGGACTCGAGGCATACACCACGCCCGGGAATCGGCATGATCGCCCGCCACGACGCGACGATGTGCGCCATCATATGTTGTTGTACGCACTTAGCGATGTGGGCTACCGCAACCTGATCAAGCTCGCATCCGAGGCATATCTTGATGGGTACTATTACAAGCCGCGGATGGACATGGAACTCCTCGCGCGCTATTCCGAAGGGATAGCCGCGACATCCGGGTGCCTTGGCGGCCACGTTCCTCAGTTGCTTGCGCCCGATGCGGATTCTGAGGAGGGCAACAAACAGCAGATCCGTGACTACCCGGCCGCCGTCCAAGCGGCGGCCCAGTATCAGGACATATTCGGTAAAGAAAACTACTTCATCGAATTGCAGGATCACGGGATCGCGGCGCAGCGACGCATCCTCGAAGATCTGACCGGCATCGCCAGAGAGATCGGTGCACCGCTCCTGGCGACAAACGACGTCCACTACACCCATGCCCACGAGCACGACACCCATGACGTGCTGCTGTGCATCCAGACCGGTGCCAACAAGTCGGATGAGAAACGGTTCAAGTTTGGCTCGGATGAGTTCTACATGAAGTCGGCAGACGAGATGTACCGGCTGTTCCCCGACGATCAATATCCTGACGCCTGCAAAAACACGCTCGTGATCGCGGAACGGGCGGATGTCAGTCTGGAGTTCGGCAAGATCCTTCTGCCGCACTTCCCGGTACCCGATGGGCATTCGGAGGAGTCGTATCTTCGGGAGTTGGTGTACGACGGCGCCGCAAGCCGGTATCCCGAAATGAATCAGGCAACGATCGACCGCATCGAGTACGAACTCGGGGTCATCAACGATATGGGGTTCGACGCGTACTTCTTGATCGTGTGGGACCTGATCCGCTACGCAAACGAGGCCAAGATCCGGACCGGTCCCGGGCGTGGATCGGCCGCCGGTTCGATCATCGCGTACTGTCTCGGCATTACGAAGATCGACCCGATCGAGTTCGGCCTCATTTTCGAGAGATTTCTAAACCCGGGTCGTCGTTCGATGCCGGATATCGATATGGACTTCGATGAGCGGTACCGCGGCGATGTCATTCGATACTCCGCTGAAAAGTACGGTTCCGATCACGTCGCGCAGATCGTGACATTTTCCACCATCAAGGGTCGTCAGTCGTTGCGTGACTCAGCTCGGGTTCTCGGTCATCCGTATGGACTTGGTGACAGGCTTGCTAAAGCGATGCCACCCCCGATCCTGGGTCGTGACGCGAAACTGGCGCAGTGCCTCGAACCACCTGGGCCGGACTCCACCGCCGAGGAGCGGGACCACTACACCGCCGCGGCCGGGCTTCGCGAGCTCTACGAAGCAGATCCCGATGCTCGCGAGGTCGTGGACGCGGCTCGCGGCCTCGAGGGGCTTCGCCGACAGGATGGGATCCACGCCGCCGCCGTGGTGATCTCACCGGTGCCTTTGACCGACATCGTTCCTATTCAGCGTAAGGGCGAAGAAGCGGAGATCGTCACGCAGTATGAGATGGGTGGTGTCGAGGCTCTCGGTCTACTCAAGATGGATTTCCTAGGTTTGCGCACCCTCGCAACGATCGAACGTACTCTCGAACAGATTGATCGCAACACCGGTGAACGCATCGACATCGATCACGTTGCACTGGACGATCCGGCCGTGTACGAGATGTTCCAGAGGGGTGAATCGCTGGGCATCTTCCAGTTCGAAGGCGGTCCGATGCGTGCGCTCATGCGCAATCTGGGTCCCGAAGAATTTGAGCATCTGATAACGCTCAACGCGCTCTATCGTCCCGGACCGCTCGGCGCCGGGGTTCATCTCGACTACGCCGATCGTAAGAACGGTCGGGCTGAGATCACGTATCTCCACCCGTTGCTTGAGGAGGTAATGGGAGACACGTTCGGGATCATGGCCTACCAGGAACAGGTGATGCAGACGGCCGAGCTCATTGCCGGTTTCACGATGATTGAGGCCGACAGTCTCCGCAAGGCGATGGGGAAGAAGATTCCCTCAGTCATGAAGGAACAGGAAGAGAAGTTCGTGGCGGGCTGTGTCGCGAACGGCCACGGTGAGGAAAAGGGCCGGGAGCTCTTCGGCTTTATCGAGCATTTTGCCGGGTACGGTTTCAACAAATCTCATTCGGCTGCGTACGCGCTCATTGCGTATCAAACGGCCTGGCTCAAAGTGCATTACCCGGCCGAGTACATGGCCGCCCTGTTGACGTCGGTGAAGAGCGACAAGGACAAGACCGCTGTCTATCTGCACGAGTGTCGGCACATGGGTATCACGGTCACTGTCCCGGACGTGAATCGTTCAGAGGTCGAGTTTGTGGCTTCGGACGGCGACATCATCTTCGGACTGTCAGCAGTGCGAAACGTGGGCGAAGCCGTTGTCGTGATGATCGCTCAAGAGCGTGAGAAAAACGGGCCCTATGAAGATTTCCGCGACTTCCTGAACCGTGTTGATGTCCAGGTCCTGAACAAACGTGTTGTCGATTCTCTGGTGAAGTCCGGGGCTTTCGACTCGCTCGGGCACACCCGGCGCGGCATCTTCGAGAAGTACCTCGACATGATGGACGCAACGCTCACCCGCCGTCGCAACGAGGACATGGGTCAGTTCAGCTTGTTTGGAGCTGAGACCAGCGGCGTAGAGGAAACCAAGATCGAAATCGGCTCGGAGGAATGGCCGAAGAAACTACGTCTCGGATTCGAGAAGGAGATGCTCGGCCTCTACGTGTCGGACCACCCGTTGTTGGGCGTCGAACGGGCCCTAGGTAGGATGTGCACGACGACAGTTCCCGGTCTGTGGGACCAGCCGGACAAAGCATTGGCGTCCATCGGTGGGATCG
>BDTL01000181.1 GCA_002898115.1 bacterium BMS3Bbin02
GTCGCGAATCGACGTTTCACGATCCGGTCCTCAAGCGAATGGTATGCCATAACTACCACGCGACCGCCTACGCGGACTGACTCGAGCGCGACATCCAACGCCGCTTCGATGGCTTGGAGTTCGCCGTTGACTTCGATTCTGAGCGCTTGGAAGACCCGACGGGCGGGGTGCCGACGTCGACGGGCAGCAGCGGGGACGGCCTCGGCAACCACCTGGGCGAGCGCCGCGGTATCGCTGATCGGACGCTGCGCGACGATCGCAGCAGCGATTCTGCGAGCGAATCGTTCTTCACCGAAGCGATAAAAGATCCTCGCAAGATCGTCCACTCCATATCCGTTGACGACGTCACGTGCCGCGACGGCAGCGTCCGGACCCATTCGCATGTCGAGTGGACCTTCCCGATGGTAGGAGAACCCGCGTTCGGGAACATCGAGCTGATGCGACGAGACCCCGAGGTCGAAGAGAAAACCACTGATGTCATGCTGAGCTTGCCTTTCTGAAAGCGCCTGGCTGAGCAGAGTTTGCAGAGCCCCGAAATTTCCCTGAATGAACACAAGCCGCGGGTCGGCCCGGACCTGTGCTGCCGCGTCGGGGTCGCGGTCGACCGCCAGGACGTTGATCTCGGGCAGTGCCGCCAGCAATGCCCGGGTGTGTCCTCCCCCGCCGTGTGTCGCGTCGACGATCCATCCCGGTGGAACTGCCCGGAAGAGATCGACGACCTCTTCGAGCATCACCGGTCGGTGATATGACGTCTCGTGGTGTTCTCGATCCATGGTCAGCTCCTCGGAGCGCTGGCGCCAACGTGAAAGCGGGCGGAGTAAGGGGCCTTCCAATTGGCATCCGAGGAGCTGACCATGGGCCTGAACTCCAGTGAGACGTCTGAACTTGTTCCTTGTGTTGGTTGGGTATCCACATCAGATGCCATCACCAACGTTGAGTGCGTCGTCGATATCTGCGTAGAAATCGTCGGCTTCGGCCAGGGCCCTATCCCAGGCACTTGTCGACCACAGTTCGATGTAGTCGGCGTTGCCCACGATCGTGACATCCTTCCCGAGGCCCGCGTACTCGCGGAGTTTCTCGGGAACCTGGATGCGGCCTTGTTTGTCGAGCGTCTGATCCGCCGCACCCGCAAAGAACGACCGGCGGAAGCTTCGTGCTGTCCGGTCGGTACGCGGGAGCGCAGACACCCGGGCGGCTTCTTCGTTCCATCGTTCCATGGTGAAAACAACGAGACAGCTGTCCTGCCCCTTGGTGACGACGCAGCCACCATCGAGCAGATCCCGGTATTTGCGCGGCATGACCAGTCGACCTTTGTCGTCCAGTGCATGTTCGTACTCGCCAAGAAACACGGGCAGTGCTCTCCATCGTCTTCATTTCCACGGATCCCCACTCTGCCCCACATCGCGCCACTTGTCAACCTTTTGTCCCCAACCGGCCCATGTTCCGCCCCGAAACACTGACAATCGGCCCACGGTGTACGCTCTTGACCTATGAAAACAACCCGCCAGACATCAGTAGTTATCGGTATCGGCGAACTGGGTGGTGTATTCGCCAAAGCGCTGCTCGTCATGGGACACACCGTGGTGCCGGTCCTGCGAGACACACCGATTGAGGACGTGGCAACACGGCACCCGGATCCGGAGGTTGTCGTCGCAGCCGTCGGTGAAGGTGACCTCGATGACGTACTCGCAGCACTGCCGGCCTCCTGGCGTACGAAGGTCTGCCTGATCCAAAACGAACTTCTCCCACGTTCGTGGGAGCCGTATCGCCTATTGGATCCCACGGTGGCGGTCGTGTGGTTCGAAAAGAAGGCGGGCAGACCCGTAACGCCGATCATCCCAACGCCAATTGCAGGACCCGCTGCCAGCCTCCTCGTGGAGGGACTCCGAAAGATCGGTGTCCCCGCCCGCGAGGTATCGGCAGCAGCCCAGGTTACGGAAATGGTCCGCAAGAACCTCTACATCCTGGTTGCCAACATCGCGGGACTCAAAGTTGGCGGTACCGTGGGCGAACTGTGGGCTGTCCACAATGCCCTCGCCCGAGCCGTCGGTGATGAAATCCTCGCGATCCAGTCATGGTTGGTCGGGACTCCACTGGATAGCGAGAGCCTGTACGCGGGCATGGTCGAAGCATTCGACGCCGATCCCGACCACGGAACAACCGGACGATCGGCTCCCGTTAGGCTCGCCCGCGCCGTCGCCTACGCACGTCAGGCGGGGCTCGAAACGCCCACACTCGATCGACTCCGGGAAACCTTCGGAGGAAACGCCTAGGATGCGGCGATCAAAGCGCTAGTGAAGGAGCCGACGTGCACGTCGTCGTAGCAACTGATGGTCAACTCGCAGTCGAAGACGTCGTGGCATTCGCCGCGCCCCTCGCCGGCAAGGATACAGTCACTGTTCTCACCGCGGTCGTTATCCCCCGCAACCTGCTTACGGATCTGCGCTCGATCTTTGGCGAGCAAGCGCCGGTCCAGGTCAACTCCGACGCAGAGTATGTCGGGTCTGGTACGGGCACCGGAACCGGGCCGACCGGCTGGCCCGGTGATGACGCCATTATCGACCGTTACCTGGGAGACAAGCGGATCGAGCGATGCAAGCCAATCACTGATGCACTGAAGGCTCACGGCATCGACGCGTCATCCGAGGTCATTGAGGGTACCAACGCCGCGAAAGTCATTCTCGAGCACATCGAATCCGACAATCCCGGGGCCGTCATACTCGGCACTCACGGGCAGGGCCTTTTCGAAGGTCTCCTCGGATCGACCAGCACCCGGGTCGCGCGGCACGCCAACTGTGCTGTCATCCTTATCCGCACCGAGCACTAGACCGCTCATGCTTCGCCGGGATATCCCCGGTTTTCGCGCTCTCCATAGGTAGAGTGACCGCGCCTCGTCCAGACCGACGAGGCAGTAGCGATTGTGTGGATCGCTCATGCCTACCGAAGGAATACAACATGTTGAAGAAGGGGCTTGTCGCTCTTGGCGCGCTGCTAGTTGTTGCCGCGTCGACCGGAATCACACCTCGCACAGCTCCGGCGTACTCTCTTCAGGCTGACGACGCCGAAGCCATCTCCGCGCCGACCGCTGAACTCACGCTCGGTCAGGTATACGCCGGCTCGGATTACTCCATAACCATCACTCGCGCGTTCGCTGAACCGTCTCCCACACGCCTCGGTTACACCGAAGTGCGGGCCTCCCTATCGCTGAGGAACACCGGCGAGACCCCGATCATCTTCTCCGATGCGATATTCCTTGACGGCAACGGGTATCCGGACCTTGCGCTCCGGGACGCCGAAGGTGACACCCATGTCCTCGACATCTGGCGTCCGCAGTATGGATCTGCACCGGGCGCCGACATCATCTCAATCAAACCCGACCTATCGGCCCGATGGACGATAGGTTTCCAGGTACCGACCGCTTCGATCGGTGAGCTGTCGATCGAGGCACTCAATGGTGACACCGTGATCGCGACCTGGGACTTGCTGTCCGCCGAGACCTCGGTTGCCTGGGACGCTCCGGCCGCTTCAATAGTTCAGATCGGCGAGTCGTTTCCGTATGACACTGGAGTGAACCTGACCGCCACCGGCATCGGATCGTTCATATGCGGCGATCCCCGGATCGAGACTGTCTCGCACATCATGACGGTGACATTCGCCGTCGACAACACCACGCACTCAGACTACCGCTGGCCGGCGTCGATGTACCCGGACCCGAGCATCATTGTGCAGTGGGCTGACGGCTCAGCGGCTGCGGCGAGTGTCGAGACGTTCCGGGGCGAACGAGAAACTCTGCTCCGAGCCTCCGGCTTCGGGTCCTTCATTCCCCCGGCGTGGAACGAGGACCGGGCCCTTGTCTTTGCGGCTCCACGCGACGCCCGCATGGTTGATATCAACGCTCTTCCCGCCGGTGTGTACATCGAGACCCCGCTCGGCGAGACAGTCTGGGTCGATCTCACGGATGTTCCGAGCACGGTCCACGTCTCCCCCCGTTTCTGTGATCTGGGGTTCCAGGGAGCACCGACACCGTACGCATTCGCCCCTGCCTCCAAGTTCCTGGTCCGGGGGGAGACGCCCGTCGTATCGAACGCAGAACTCAACGACGCTGCGACCGTGCTGCTCGACGAGGCGCTAGCCGGCGCCGGAATCCTCTTCGATGCCCGCGGCGACTTCAAAGGGATCACGAGCGAAGACCTGAAAGCCTTCGCTCCGACCATCACGTTCGAGTCCCGTGACAATGGGAACCCTCCAGCGGACAGCGCCGGTATCGGGACCGTGTACTGGGACACTCATCCCGATATCGATGACTTCATCTACTTCATAACTCAGTCAGCAAGCGGTCTCTACATCTGCTCCTCGGTTGAGGCATTCAACGCTCCGATAACCGCCTCGGCGGCAGACCCCGCTGACATCACGTCGATATGCTTCCCAGCAACGGCTACGGATGGTTCGTAGCCCCCCGAGTCGCTACACGCGCTGCAGGTCGAGAAACGGCTCCCACTGAGGATGAGGCACGGTCGTGAGACCGAGAGCCAACGCCAGCGAGTACATCGGCTCACGAGGCGGTCGGCGCAACATGAGGCCTGCCTGTTCCGGCGTCCGTCCCCCTTTGCGAGAGTTACAGCGACGACAGGCAGCAACAATGTTGCCCCATGTGTGATCCCCACCCTGGGACTTCGGGGTGACGTGATCAAGGTTCTCGGCCGGGCGAGCACAATACTGGCACTCATGATCGTCGCGGAAGAACACCGAGCGACGCGAGGGGGTGAGCGGGCGTTGACGCGGCACATGGACGTAGTTGCGAAGACGAACGACAGCGGGAGCGACCAGAGATGTCCGTTCGCTCCGCCAGATCGCCGTATGAGACGCGACCACGTCGGCACGGCTACGGAGGACGAGAACAATCGCCCTCCGAGTCGAGACGACGGCAAGCGGCTCATAAGTAGCGTTGAGAACCAGCGCCCTTGCCATGGCGAGGAGGCTACCAGGATCAGGCGGCTGCGGACCGTGGTGATTGACCACGCAGGGTAACAATGCAAGACTGCAACAAGAAAGAGATCGGAGCCCACAGTGCGCGTCGTGGGATACGTTCGCGAGATCGCGGATGCCACCGTTAGTGAGATAGCCTACGCTCAGAACGAAGCGATTCGTTTGTGGGCCCGCAAACACGGGCATCACGTCGTGGCGGTTTGCCAGGACGTCCGCTCCGCCGGGCATGAACTCGGACGAGACGGTCTCCGTGCCCTGCTCGGGATTATCGAAACGGGAGATCCCGACGCCGTGGTGGTCTCCAACCTCGCGGTCTTCGCTAGCGACAAGATCGCTCAGGAGATCTTGATCTGGGACCTTCGCAAACGCGGCGTCACGGTTGTCTCAACATCCGAGGAAGACGCCGCAGCACTCCATGAACCGTCGAGCGAAGAGCTCCGCAAAGTCGTCCGGTTGGTTCTCGCCGGCGTCGAAACGCACCAGCACATGATCGCGGGTCGAGACGTGGCGGTCGCGGCTCTCCCGGACGCGGCCCCGGACTATTCGCGTGAGTCGTCAGACAACATGATCATCGAACTGATCTCTCCAGCTACAGAACCTCGTGGTCCGCGCAAGATCACCCCCGGAGGTCCGTAGCCGCCTCGCCGGCTCGCAACGCTGCACGCCCCACGGCATACACGCTTGCAGGGTCGCCGACCTCAGAACCGACAGCCCGACGCCCTTCGCCATCTTCCACCAGTACGGTGGCGACCATCGAACCGGCATCCGTATGGCGTTGCACGCTCCGCGTCGCCAGGTCCCCAAAACTACCTGCTTCGAGCACGGCCTCGGCGATCGCGACATCAAGTCCGCGCCCTTCAACGACGCGAACCGCGGTCCGACCATCAACCGTCGCGACCGTAGAAGTCGAAAGCGCGGTTTCCTGAACACCGATCAGATCCAACACCCGTATATTGGACCGCGGAGGTCCTGATGGTGGCGCAGTTCGAGAGGGCGCCCCGTCAGGAATCGCTGGAGGGGCAAATGCCGGGGTCGGGACAGAACCTCCACTCGCGGGACGCGGTCCCTGGTCTTGGGAAGATGGCTGCTCATACCCAGGGGGCGGAGGCGGTAATGATACGGACTCGTCCGGCGTCGGACCGACCTCCCCCAGTTGCGGGCGCATCCCGTGGTCCGCCAGAACCCGCCTTACGTGCTCGCTTACCGAACTCGCATCCGCCCCGGTCGCAAGTTGTACCCGTACGCCTGCCGGCACGTCGGTGTCACCATCGAAATCTGCTCCTACGATTCCCGGAATCGCGAGTATCGCGGATCGCAGCGCCTCGGAAACCATCATCGGCCTACACTCCGACGCCATCGCCTGCGCCAGGCAATCACTGCCCGCAGGTCATCCGCACCGGGGACTCTGTCCGGATCGCCGTAGGCAGTGGCCGAACGCCACCTCATGTACTCGGCATCGGGACGAGGGTCGAGACCGTGTCGTGACCGGGTCGCTCCGAGGTAGGCAAGCGCTTCGCCCCACAACCACGGTCTGGCCCAAAGCGCCCGGAGTGCCTGTCGCATTCGCATGGAACCATCGTAGCTACTGTGGCGTTGCAGTATCGAAGGCACAAGGTTTCCACCCCTGATAGTCTCATGTCATTCTCTGCTAGCGGAAGGAGTGTGTGTGACGGTATCAGCCACTGAACTAGAGGCGTTCGGACGGAACTTCGAGACCATCACCGCCAATATTGAGCGAGTGATCCAGGGCAAACGCCAAACGGTCGAGCGACTCGTCATGTGTTTGCTGTCGGGCGGGCACGCCCTTATCGAAGACGTTCCGGGTGTCGGGAAGACGTTGCTTGCAAAGTCGATGGCCCGGTCCATCGACTGCTCGTTTCAACGCATCCAATTCACCCCCGACCTGTTGCCCTCGGATATCACGGGTGTGTCTGTGTGGGACCGAGACGCGTCAACCTTCACCTTCCGACCCGGCCCGGTGTTTGCCAACGTGGTGCTCGGTGACGAGATCAACCGTGCCAGCCCGAAAACCCAGTCGGCGCTCCTGGAGGCCATGGAGGAGCACCACGTCACGGTCGATGCGACGACCCATACTCTTGCTGAACCGTTCATCGTTGTCGCGACTCAGAACCCGATCGAGCACGAGGGAACCTACCCGCTTCCCGAAGCTCAGCTCGACCGATTCATGATGCGGCTCTCTATGGGATATCCGTCGCGCGAGAAGGAGCTCCAGATGCTCGACACGCACGCGGATGGGTCGACATACGACGACATAAAACCTGTACTGCACGCCCAGGATGTTTTGGAGATGGCGGCGATCGTGCGTCGCATCCATGTGTCGGACGAGGTGCGCTCGTACATTGTCGATATCGCCGATGCGACACGAGGCCACCACGAACTTTTGCTCGGTGCGTCACCCCGTGCGGGTCTCAACCTACAGCGAGCCGGACGCACCAGGGCGGCTGTGGCCGGACGCGACTTTGTTGCCCCCGATGACATAAAGAGCGTGGCGCCTGCGGTTCTCAATCACCGGCTTATTCTCCAACCCGAGGCGCACATGCGCGGCCTCGCGGTGCAGGAGGTCGTGGACTCGATCTTGAATTCCACACCGGTTCCGGGAATGCGAGCAAAGGTCTAATGCCCACGACGCGGGGATGGGCGGCGCTCGGCGCTGGATTTGCGTTACTCATTCTCTGGATCGCGTTCGGGGAACAACTGTTGTTGGCCACGGCTGCGCTCCTCGTACTCGGGACGCTCATCGGCGCGGCGACTGTTCGTCGCAGTGCACCGAGCGTCGAAGTCGACCGGACGATCACCCCGGTGCAGATCCACGATGGTGACGCCGCTGTCGTCGAGCTCGAGCTACAGTCGTTTCGCCGCTCCACGAATGTCCTGGTTACAGACTCGGTCGGCTCACTCGGATCGGCGGTCTTTCTCGCCGACCGATTGGTGGCTGGCGAGCCGATGACGGCACGGTACGAAGTCGATTGCCGTCCACGAGGCATCTACACGGTGGGTCCGGCGCACATCAAGGTACAGGACCTGCTGGGGCTGGCCGAACGCGGACGAACCATGGGGTCGACGAGCAGACTCGTCGTCTATCCAATCGTCGATATATTGACGGGTCTCCCCATCATCCGGGGCCAAGATCCTAACCAAAACGTTGCGCGTTCTAACCACTCGCCGGTCGGTGGCGATGACTTCTTCACGCTGCGTCACTACCAACAAGGTGATGACCTGCGGCGTGTGCACTGGCCATCGTCGGCCCGCCAGGATGACCTCATGATCAAGCAGCTTGAGATGCCATGGCAGAGCAGGGCGTTCGTGGCCCTCGACCCGCGCAGTTCGGCGTACTCCTCCCCCGCCGCGTTCGAACACGCTGTACGGGGAGCCGCTTCTGCAGTCGCCCATCTTCACAAGTCCGGTTTTGCGCCAACCGTGTGGTTAGGCGGAATTCGGGCCACCCACGTCAACGGGCACGGTGCATACTCAAAGGTCCTCGAAGAGCTCGCCGGAATCGAGATGAACAGAAATATCAATCTGCCTGCGGCATTTTCGAAAGTACGGAATACCGGTGTCCGCGGCGGTGTTTTAGTTCTGGTGACCGGTACCCCGGACAATGATCTGCTCGGCGTCCACAGGCTTCTCAGCAGAGACTACCGATCGGCTGTGGTGATGGCTTCCACAACGCAAGTGACTGACGCTGCCGATCGGCTCAGCAGCGCTGGTGCGGTGTACATGCAATCACACGAAGGCGAGTCATGGACAGTTCCATGGCGTCAAGGCATGGAGAGAACATGGTCTACCGCAACAGTGCGATAGCAGCGATTGCGAGCCTCGCGTACCTGTTCTGGCAACTCAGCGAGCTGCTCCGACCGACAACCCAGGGTGCCCCGTGGCAGGGTGTCGTACTCGTATCCCTGAGCCTGGGTGCGTTGATCACAGCGGTCACGCTCCGCTATCGAATCACTACTGCGCTTGCTCTCGCCGCCCACGGTATTGCTCTGACATGGACGGTCATTCAGGCCACCGTCCCCGATACGATCTCGACCCTGCTGCCGACAGCGGCCACATTCAGTGTGCTGCAAACCCAGTTTTCAGAAGCGTTCCGAATCATTCGCGGCGGCGTTGAACCTGTCACCCCGGTGCCGGGTCTCGTCGCTCTCGTCTCAATCATGGCGTGGGTTCTCGGTGCCCTCACCGTTGCCGGCCTAAAGACTCGGCGTCCCATGCTCGCTCTAATACCGCCGCTAGCAATTGCGGTGCAGTTTGCGGTTATGAACAGGTCACATACGGGACCTGTCGGGACCGCGATCTTCCTCGCCGTCCTTGTCTCCGCTCTCCTTGCAGTGAACATTGACGAACGATCCGCCTCCGTCGGCCGAATGGCGCCCCGTGGCTCATATGCGGCAGGCCCGGTGCGTGTCGGACCGATGGGAATCCTATCCATCGTCATCGTCATGGTGTTCGCGGTCGCGGCTACCGATGGACTCGACTCCACAGTGCCCAATGCCGGGGTCGTGACATGGCGGGCCGCAAGCGGTCTACCCGGGGACGTGTATGGCGGTGTGTCCTACAACCCCTACGTCGGTATCCGCCAACAGCTCGTTGCGCCAACGGGAGTCCCAATCCTCCAAGCGACAATCGAAGGGACCCCTGCCGATCAGGTGTATTTCCGCCTCACCACCATGGAATACTGGGACGGTTCTTCGTTCTCAGCCGTCGACCCCGATCTCCGCACATTTGACCAGCCATGGCAGGAACGCCCATCGCTCAGGTTTACGGGTGAGACAACCCCGGTAGCCGGCACCGTGACGATCGGTGCACTACGAAACGAGTGGGTGCCTGCGCCTTACTCGGTAACGTCGGTGTCAACCCGGGAAGCCATTGGGCGCGATTTTCGGGCACGAGCCATAGACGGTGCGATCGTCATCCCCGGCGGTCAGACAACATATGGCGGGCTGGAGTACGAGTTCACCGCCGACATTCCCCAGGTCGACTATGCAGCGCTAGCCACACAGGCAAACGGCGAGTTCTCACCGGTGTTCAGGCAGGCTCAGGAAGACGGCCGCGACGTCGGACAGCCGACGTTCCTGGAGAATCGCGCCCAGGCCCCGGATCTCGAACCGTTCCTAGAGCTCGGCGACGACCCGGACGCCCGCGTGGCTGCACTTGCCCGCGAGATCACCGCAAATATGACGAATGATTTCGAGAAGTCGCTGACCCTCGAAACGTGGTTACGTCAGCTCCCATACTCGACTGCCATCCCTCTGGGCGGGGGTGCAAACAACCTTGGAGACTGGCTGACCGATCCAAACAGTCCGAATTATCGGACCGGGTATTGTGAGCAGTTCGCCACCGCCATGGCGGTCATGGCGCGATCTCTGGGGATCCCGACCCGGGTCGTGTTGGGGTTCGCTCCCGGTGAACTTATCCCGGGATCGACCAACACTGTGGTCGTCACAGATGCTCAGGCACACGCCTGGGTCGAGGTGTGGCTGGAGCCGAATGGATGGACTCGCTTCGACCCAACCCCACGCACCGGTGTTCTCCCAACCGCCGAAGCGGTGTCTGCGGAGCTTGGTTTTGACATCAGCGAATACTTCAATGTTGAAGCTCCGGAGATCCAGGCCACCGGTGGTCTCTCCCCTCAGATAGCGAGAGACAACCTGCCCAACGACGCCGTTCCGTTCATCGGTGGTGGTGGCGTTGACGATACCGGTGGCTTCGAGATCCCCTCGTGGGCACGGAACGCGGGGCTTGCACTCATTGCCCTGCTCACGCTCGTCGGGGCGGTCCCTCTGCTCAAGTGGCGCAAGCGTCGGAGCCGGTCGAAGAGACTCGCTCACGGCGATATCTCAGCTGCGTGGGAAGAAATCGTTGCTCGACTTGACGACCTCGGAGAGCCGCCACGGATGGGGGCAACACCGGCTGAAGCTGCGGCCGATGTAGATCCCGCGATACAACCTCTTGCAGCTATCTATACGCGATCTGTCTACGGGAGTACGGCAACTCTGGATCGAGAGGACGTCACCACTGCTCGTGAGGCTCTGGACCAAGCGTCCGGAGTATTGAAGACTCGCCACGGGCGAAGCAGCCACGTTCGGGCACTGTACCGTCTCGCAAGCCTCCGACGACGTCGCTAACGCGACACCCATCGGCAGCGCATCTCTACTGAGCGGCGGCTTCACCTTCTGCTACCACGTCGTCCTCGACACGTTGGAGCATGTCAAGGAACCGATCGCGATCAAGTTCGAACCGGGTCACATCCTCTTCGACTTCAAGGGTGATCTCGTTGATGGTTCCAAAGAACGCGAGCTGGCCCTGACGCAGCGCGTCAAGGATCTGCGCATCCTCTGCAATGGCATAAATCGCCTCGCCTTCGGCGACAAGCTGGACGTTTGAGAGATGGAGATCCATGTCAGCGGATCGCCGCAGATAGTCCCATGCGCGACGCACACGCTGCACTGACATGCCATTGTCGAGCAGTGAGCGAACAACCCGAAGAGACACGAGGTCCCGAAACGAGTAGAGGCGCCGTTTGCCGGGACGACCACCGGTGGACTGGATAGATGGGACGACCAACTTGACTCGATCCCAATAACGCAACTGATGCGCTGTGCACCCCGTCAGTTTCGACGCCTGTTGTGCAGTAAACCCGTCCACCAGCGCGAACCTCCCATAACTCTTCCCACGTGTCGGCCAGCGTCCAAACTCTTAGAGTGCCCGCAGCCTCGACAACTTTTTGCAACCCCCGCCCCTAGGAGGGGACGCATACTCTAGCGCTCTCTGCGCATCCGTTGCTTGGCGCGTTCTACGCGTGTCGCCAACCGCGTGTCGAGCAGTCTGTAGCGAGCTGCAAAACGTTCGACAAGGAAACCGGCGGACCCGACCATCGTTAGAAACCCGAGCAGCCCGATCAAGGTGCTTCTCGAAAAACTCACCAACATAACCGCAAGACCGACCAAGAGACCGACTGTCGCCAGGCGGGCCGGCCAAGTTCCTTCGGATCGGGGTTTTCGCGTCGCGACGGCCCGAGCGAGCTCAGGGTCCTGTTCGTAGAACTGGCGCTCGATCTCCTCGAGGATCTGCTTTTCGTGATCATTCAACGGCATACGGGGTACTCCGGCTCCCGACAGCAACTACCTTCTAACTATACAACAGGCTCGAGGCAAACTTCGGACGAACTCGTCACAGATCCCTATCTTCCGTACTCAAGATGCTCGCCGGAACAATGCTGTCGTCGCCGAATCTCTCTCGCACCGACTCGGCAGCGTCATCGGCAGCCCGCACGACAGGCGTGTCCAAGGTGAGTTGTTCTGCTGCTCTAGCATCGCCGACATGTGACACCCCGACACCGAGCAGTCGAATCGGTTGGTCGCCGAGGTCGAGTTTGGCGAGCAGCGCCTTCCCGTGCTCCCAGATCTCGTGGGTGCGGCGAACCGCGTTCGGCGGGGTCACCGAACGCGAGACCGTTTCGAACGATGCGTAACGAACCTTGATCTCCACCGTCCGGCCGCGAACCCCCGCTCGCCGCAACCGACCTGCGAGACGATCCGAGAGGCGGAGAAGTTCTCGCTCAAGGTTCTCGGTGCCGACGACATCGCGTGAAAACGTGGACTCCACGCTCACGGATTTTGCGCCGCCACCACTCGTCACCGATCGTTCATCGATGCCTCGCGACAGTTGCGACAGATGCCGGCCTAATGAGGGACCAAGCCTCGCCTTCAGAATCCCTGACTCGATCTTTGCTACGTCGCCTATCGTCGCGGCACCCAATTCCTCAAGTGCTGCATAGGTGGCCTGGCCGACTCCCCACAGCCTGCGTAGCGGCATCGGGTGCAGGTATGCCAGCTCTCTGCCGGCGGGGACGAGATGAATGCCGTCCGGTTTGGCATCTTCGGAAGCCAGCTTGGAGATGAACTTGCGCGCTGCCAGACCCACCGACGCCGGAATGCCGACTTCCGTACGTATCCGAGTCCGCATCTCGCGAGCAACCAGCAGTGGGCTTTCAAAATGTCTCCTGAGACCCGAAATGTCCAGGAACGCTTCATCTACAGACAGTCTCTCCATCGTCGGCGTAACGCCCCTCAGTGTCTCGAACACTTGCTCAGAGACCTCCCCGTATCGACCCATGGATGGTGCGACAAATGTC
>BDTL01000182.1 GCA_002898115.1 bacterium BMS3Bbin02
GCCCGGGTGGGAGGTGACATGGGTCGGCGAATTCACAACGGTCGATGGCGGGATGACCTTCTCCAACGGCGAGTCCGAACTCGAGGTCAACTGGCGTCCAGTTGACACCCACGACCGCTTCGTCCTCGACCGTGCAGCTGGAGCGAGTCCACCACGACAGGTCACGGTTAACGGACAGCCCGGCACCGAGTTCCAGACTCCAGGGACACCGGAGTTCATCACGCTGTGGCGCAACGGAGACCAAAGTTTCGAAGCCCGTGGCCTGTTCGCCGATCGCGACTCGTATGCAGCAGTTGTGGAGGCCCTGACTCCCACGGATATCGACAGTTGGCTGAACGCCATGCCCGATTCCGTAGTCAGGCCGGGCAACCGGTCATCCGTGATCGCCTCCATGCTCAACGACATCCCACAGCCCGACGGCTTCGATGTCTCGGTGCTTGAGGCCGGCGCCGATCTGGGTGATCGATATCAGCTGGGAGCCCTGGTTGTTGGCTCCGTTGCTTGTAAGTGGCTGGAGCAGTGGGTCGATGCGCGTTCCGCTGGGGACACGGCAGCAGAAGCCGAGGCGGTTGCTGCGATGGGCACGGCGCGCAATTGGGCCATCCTGCTGGAAATGGACGAAGAAGGACACTACCCCGAGGTGCTTTGGGAGTACGCGGACGCCATCGCGAGCGATGGGACGGTTGTTGGAGGGATGGTCCTCACCGTCGAAGAGTCGTACTACCAGACGTTCAATTGCGGCGCCAAGAACTGATTGTCCGAGGCCAGTCGTCTCGGGACAGGTGTGGCGAGTGAGCCTGACAGCCCACCACAGTCCCTTCGCACACGAGTCTCGACCTACGAGTCGTCATGACTTCCCCGGCCTGAGGCTCGGCGATGCGATGGAAACGATCGGCGACGGTTGACATGAATGTGAAGATCCCCCTTACATTCACGCCTGTCCAGGAGTATCGCCTTAAGAAGCGTGCCCTGAGCGATCCCTAGTTGAGGGAGGCTAGAGGCATCGGTGTGAAGAGCGCTTGCGAAGGTCGGGTCGAGCACGTGTGCAGCGCCACGGAATGTTCCCAGTGCACCTATCGGAGGACTGACACCGATTCAGCAGACCTTGGCCTCTTGGGTCACTTAGCAATCTGTGCGATGCGATGTGGCGTCGGAAGGTTTGTGTTCCAGGCGCGGGAAAAGCACGTCGGATGTGGTTCCTTCGATGCGGGCGATGGCCTTTCCGGCGAGGTCCGGTGTGAAAATCTGTAGGAGGTCTGCGATGGTCAGGACAACCGAGTTCAGGCAGCCGATAGTGTGGTCGAAGTCTTGGCGCGACGGGTCCGCCTTTGCCTGTTCCCACGGTCGGTGGTGTTGAATGTATGTGTTCGCGGCTCGAATCAGATTCCTGACTGCAAGGGCTGCTGCGCGGATGTCGAACCGATCAAGTGCTTCGTGTACGTCGATTCGGGTCTTGGCGGCCTGGTCGAGCAACGGGTCATCGGTTGGCGCCGGTGGGCACCCCTCGGGTCGGTACTTGTCGATCAGGGCGCCGATCCGGTTGACCAGATTGCCGTATCCGTTGGCGAGATCCCGGTTGGCGCGGTCGACGAGCCGCTGTCGTGTGAAATTGGTCTCGCCGAGGGTCGGAACGTCGCTGGTTAACCACCAGCGGAGGGCGTCGGTACCGTAGTCGGCGACCAGATCTGCCGGGTCGATGATGTTCCCGCTGCTCTTGCTGATCTTGGCGCCGTCGATCGTGAGGTAGTCGTGAACGTAGATCGCTGTTGGGAGGGGTTCGCCGGCAGAAAGCAGGAACGCAGGCCAGTAGACGGCGTGGAATCGGAGAATCCCCTTGCCGATCACATGAACTCGATGGTCCGAATCAAGCCACCAGGATCGATAGTCGGTCTGGTTCGTGCCGTAACCGAGGGCGGTGATGTAGTTGCCGAGAGCGTCATACCAGACGTAGATGACCTGCCCGGGGTCATCGGGCACGGCGATCCCCCACCCACGGGCACGCTCAGTCGACCGGGACACACTGATATCTTCGAGTCCGGATCGGATGAACGCGATGACCTCTTTGCGGCGAGGCTCCGGTTCGATCCGGAGTTGTCCGGAGTCGATCGCTTCCAACAGTGGACCGGCGTAACGGCTCAACCGGAAGAACCAGTTCCGCTCCGCCACTACCTCGGGCGCGACCAGATGCTCGGGACATCGCCCTTCGACCAAATCGCCGGACTGGTAGAACTGTTCGCAGCCCACGCAGTACAGGCCCTCGTAGTCTCGGACGTATAGGTCACCGGACGCAGCGGTTGCGCGCCACAGCCGTTCAACACCGGGCCGATGCCGGGGGTCGGTACTGGTGCGTATGTAGTCGTCGAGTGACAGCCCGAGGGTGCGCCCAAGCGCCTCGAACTCGTCGGCATGGGTTCGAACATACTCCGCTACCGACACACCCGCGACCTCGGCAGCGAGCACGTTCTTGAGCGCGTTGTCATCGGTCCCCGACAGGAATCGCACGTCATCCCCGGCGAGTCGACGGCTGCGTGCAAGTACATCGGCCTGCACGAACTCGAGCGCATGCCCGAGATGGGGAGATGC
This sequence comes from bacterium BMS3Bbin02, assembly GCA_002898115.1. Classification (GTDB taxonomy): domain Bacteria; phylum Actinomycetota; class Acidimicrobiia; order Spongiisociales; family UBA5794; genus BMS3BBIN02. Next base: position 2,584 of record BDTL01000182.1, read on the forward strand.
GTTCACATAGGGAATCGCGGTGGTGACGTAGTATCGGCTCATCGTGGGTTCCTCTCGTTCCGGACAGGGACCAGACCGATGGACCGGTGAGACCCCTGAGTCCAGGGGTCTCGACGTTCCTCAGCCGCGTCGAAAACGCCCCACACGGAGGCACATCATCAAACGGCGGAAGGTCGAACTCATCATTGCGCCGCAATACTAGCTTCGTGACCCCGCCCCGACCACTGATAAGCGCCTCGCAGAGGTGCCCAACATGGGAGAGCCAACCAGGGGCACGCATCTGAACACAGGGAGTTGTCCCGAGTCGGACGCGTCTCATCTCGATGAATCGTTCGGTCGCGCACACACCCCGAAACCACCGCGCGAGCCGGGGAAGTTGCTCTAGGATCGTCTCCATGACCGTACGTATCGGTGAACTCGTGATTGATTGTTCGGATCCAATGTTGGCCGCGCAGTTCTGGTGCGAAGCCCTCAGCTATCGCATCACGGACCAGGATCACACCGGCGTCGCCATTGCGGGCGATTCCACAGCACCCACAATCATACTTTTGGCCAATTCCGACGCGAAAGCGCACAAGAACCGAATCCACCTGGACGTATGCCCCGTCGATTCGTCGCAGGAAGAGGAAGTCCGTCGCCTGGAAGGGCTCGGTGCCCGGCGTATCGACATCGGCCAGACCGACGTTTCATGGGTAGTCATGGAAGACCCCGTCGGCAACGAATTCTGCGTGATGAGCAAGACCCTCCCCCCAGAGCCAGCCCCCTTCCACCACCTCAACGACTCGTAACTCCCCGCCGACATTTCAGTTCTGAGACCAGCGCGGAGCACAACCCGAAACGCGACAGAATCCGCTATCGGGATGGCCTCGGATTCTGATGGACGCCATATAGGAGGGTGTCCACGGCCGTCCACACTGGCCGAGACAACAGCCCTCCGACTCCACAGGCGTCCACGACCGTCCGAAACGAATGACTCCCACCTTGGCTCCCAGGTGAACTAAGGCGCTAGGCGCTCGAGCACAGCGACGGGACCCGTTTCTAGGTGCTTCCTGCCCGGATTGGATGCACGGGGCACCACTGACTCCCCACATTTGGCACAGGAGCTCGCTTCTCCCCGGATGTTACCGATGGCTGATGGTGGCGACGCCGGGAAGATCAGCGAAGGCCCCCAGGTCGGCACTCACTATCGTTCGCTCGGTGGCTCGGGCGGTCGCGGCGATCAGGAGATCGTGCGCACCACGCGGGCGGCCCTCCTTGCGGACTGTGGCAAGGAGCTCGGAATGTTCGACAGCGACTCCGACGTCGTAGCTGATGATCGGCAGTGAACCAATGACGTCGTCGACATAGGCCTGGCGAGCGGCTCGTCGTTTCCCGGAAGCGAGCTTCACCCCAACCAGCAGTTCGGCGACCGTGACCGCTGCGATGGCGACATCGTCGTCGTCATCAATAGCGTCATCGAGATCGAGACCGCGCCGCTCAGCGTCGATCAGGAACGTGGTGTCGAGCAGGAGCAGGCTCACGTTCGGTCTTCGATCTCCAGAAGACCACGAACCCGAGCCAGGTCCTCGGACCATTGACCATCGACTTGGTGCCGCCGCAAGAGCGACTTGACATCTGCTCCCCGTCCATGGGCGATAGGTTCGAGATGCGCGACCGCCTTCCCGCGGCGGACGATGGTGTAATGCTCACCACGGTGTTCCACATCGTCGAGTAAATCGGCGAAGTGACGGGCAGCATCAGTAGCGGTAACATCTGGCATGGAATCAGATTATCTGATTTCGAGCCAGATGTGAACCCCAAAGCTACGCGGATCGCCAACTGCTGGCCCACAACGACCATGTCATCCAACCGAATCGGCCGGTGCGCAGCGCGTCTCAGCTCACATGGTGACCCTCCGGCTCACCCCTGACCCGTCGATACGCATCAGCGGACAGCCAGTGCAAGTCCCGCTCCGAGTATCGCTCTGCAGCTGGGGCAGCTGATGTCACAGATCCTGGTCGGCGATGACGTTCCCGTCGGCGTCGGTGGCTGTGATGTGGACCGCTTCGGGAAAGTTCGGCTCCGGGTTGCCCGGGCTCATGTCGACCCCTGGGCCATGTACGAGTTCGAGGAAGTAGCCGTCGATCTGGACGTCGGTGCGGATGATTGCCCCATTGTCGAAGGTTACCTCAACCACTGTGGCTGATACGGGGACGTGGCCCATGACGCTGACGAGG
>BDTL01000183.1 GCA_002898115.1 bacterium BMS3Bbin02
GAGCGATGATGCGGGTTCGTCCATGAGCAGCACATCGGGACGCGTCGCGATAGCTCGTGCGATGCACAGACGCTGCTGCTGTCCTCCGGAGAGCGAGTACGCCGATATCTTCAGTCGGTGCTTCACCTCATCCCATAGGGCGGCTCGTTCCAGTGCATCGCGGACAACGTCGTCCAGGTCCCCCGAATAACCTGCGATCTTGGGACCGAACGCGACGTTGTCGTAGATCGATTTGGGAAAGGGGTTTGGCTTCTGGAAGACCATGCCGATGCGCCGGCGAACTTCCACGGCGTCAACGTTCTTCCCGTAAAGATCAACGCCGTGGTACGAGATGCTGCCGTTGATGCGCGCACTGTCGATGATGTCGTTCATCCGGTTGAAGCAGCGCAATACGGTGGACTTCCCACATCCGGAGGGGCCGATGAGCGCCGTGATCTCGTTCTTGCGGATTTCCATCGAGACGTCGGCGACGGCGAGGTGGTCGGCGTACCGTACACCGAGGCCGCGGACGTCGAACACGATCGATCTCTCGGTGGCGTACCCCGGTGGAGCATTCCGTTGCATCGCGGGCAACACGACCGCGGGTACTTCCCTGACGCCGGGCGCCGTCTCAGGTGTGCACGGCGATGTAGTCGTCTCTTCGGTCAGGTCAGTCACTGTTGATTCCGATCGAATCGATTGCGGATGATGATGGCTGTGGCGTTCGCGGTCAGGAGAAGCACAAGGAGCACCACGATGGCGGCAGGCGCCAGCGTGTCAGCGAACCGGACATCGGTTTGTTTGCTCCACGAAAGGATCACAACCGGGAGCGCGGTGTAGCTGCCAGTGACGCGGTCGATGAAGGTTGCATCCGCCGCCGCAGCAAAGAACCCGGTGGCGACTCCAATGACGAGCAACGGCGCGGTTTCCCCGAACGCTCGGGCTATGGCGAGAACTGCGCCGGTGAGGATGCCGGGTGCGGCTGATGGCAGCACTTGATGGCGAATGACCTCCCATTTGGTGGCCCCCACCCCCAGGCCCGCTTCTCTGATGGTCTGCGGGACCGCACGCAGTGCCTCGGAGGTCGTGATGATCACAATCGGGAGCACGAGCACTGCCATGGTGCCTCCGGCGGCGAGGATATTGCGGCCGCTGCCGGTGCCGGCAAGACCGATGAGATTGACCAGGCGGACGAAGATCGCAAGACCGAGCAGGCCGTAAACGATCGAGGGGACACTCGCAAGGTTACGGATATTCGTTCGCAGGAGATTCGTCAATCGGCCACGAGAGGCATACTCCTCAAGATAGACAGCGGTTCCAATCCCGAGCGGAAAGGCGATTATCGCGACCAGCGCTGCGATGCCGGCAGATCCCAGGATGCCGGACCAGACGCCCGCTGACGATGGGTCGAGCGATAGTGGCGATGTGATGAAGTCGAGACCGCGCTCGCGCAAGGTCGGCACCGCGCCGGCTGTGATGCTGACAAGCAGGGTTATGAGAATGAGCAGCGACGTAAGGAGCGAGACGAGCAGGGTTGCTCTGAACACCAGGCTGGCGACGTTCAACCGTTTACCGGCGAGGGCTTGGGCTACGACTTCGGTCGTGGTGGGAGTCGACGCAACCATCAGTACCGCTCCTGTACTCGCCGTACGAGTCTGTCACTGGCGACGTTGAGGATGAGGGTCATCAGGAAGAGGAGCAACGCGACGGCAAAGAGGCTCTGGAATGCGGTCCCTTGACCGACCACCTGATCGGATCCGGTCGCGAGTGCAGCAATAGCGGCTGTCATCGTTTGTCCCGGGCCGAAGATATTGAACGTTCGTAACGACCCACCGACGGCGCCTGCTGCCATGAAGACGACCATCGTTTCGCCTATCGCTCGTGAGATTCCGAGGATCATCGCGGCAATAATTCCGGACGCCGCTGCCGGATACACGACCCGGCGCACCGTTGTTGAGCGGTGTGCGCCGAGTCCGAGTGAAGCCTCCCGAAGATGGTTGGGAACAGCCCGCATGGCGTCTTCGGCGATCGATGCAATGATCGGGATTGTCAGCACCCCGACACCGATGCCTGCCGCGGCCATAGAAAAGACAGAGGCGTCGGTGAACCGTTGCACAATGTTGGGACTGATCCACACGAGAGCGAAGAATCCAATAACGACCGACGGTATACCGGCGAGTACTTCGATGATCGGTTTGAGGAGACGACGGGCACGGGGTTTGGCGAATTCCGATAGATACGTTGCGGTTCCGAGGCCGAGAGGGCCGGCGACGACCATTGCGAGCAGCGTGATCAGGATTGTGGCCCCGACGATGGTGAGCAGGTCGAACAGGCCCCGCCGTGGGAACCATCCGAGTGTCCATAGCGGGTTCCCGTCGCCGAAATCGAGTCCCGAGAAGAACGTCGCCGACTCGCTGAGAAGCGTCACAACAATCGCGACGCTGACGGCGAGTGACGCCGAGGCTGCTGTCAGGAGAACCCGGCGGACGCGCCGCTCTCGTCGGTGTCGTTTCGGGTTACCGCTCAGGTCGATCTGTTGCATATGCCTATCTCTTGGTCATGATCGTGCGGGCGGGAGGGATCGCCGCATGTGCTCGGCAAGCCCTCCCGCCCCTGCCGGCTACCGCTCGTTCCACGCCGCGACGGTTTCGTCGTAGGAATCAAGCGGGATGTATGCCGCCTCGGAAACGGAACGGAGTCCCTCGGGAGACAAGTAGAAATCGACGTATGCGGCCACCTCGGGTTTCTCGGCCGCCTTTGCGGTGTTGACGTAGAGGTACAGCGAGCGAGCGAGCGGGTAGGTGCCGGCTTGAATCGTGTTGATGGATGGGAACACACAACCCTCGCCGCCATCGATTTCGAGGGCCTTCACCTTGTTCTGGTTTGCCACGTAGAAGGCGTATCCAACCCACCCGAGTGATGTTGGGGTTGACGACAGTCCCTGGATGATGACGTTGTCATTTGGGGACGCGACATAGTCGGGCCTGGCATCCTTGTCGGTGTCGCGTGCCTTTGCCACTGGACTGAGGGCTAGCGAGATGAATGTGTCATAGGTCCCCGACTCCTCGCCGGGTGCAGTGATTGTGAGGGGAACATCCGGGTACGGGGCAACGACCGATCCGAGTTCGGCCGCCAGATCGTCGGCGTCGCTCCAACTGGTGAATCCAGTGGATTCCGAGCCAAGGAGGGCGTACAGGTCCTTGAATGCCAGGCATGAGATATCGTTGTCGAGACCGGTGAGAACCGAAATCCCATCAACTGCGATCTCGAGTTCAACATAGGAAACCCCGGCAGCAGCGCACGCTTCGGCTTCCGCGGCCTTGATGCGCCGGGAAGCATCGGAGATGTCGGTCTCTCCGGCGCAAAACTTCTTGAACCCGTCTCCGGTCCCGGGTCCTTCAACAGCGATGGATACATTCGGGTTGTCTCGGTTGAATTTCTCGGCGTTCAGTGCGGTGATGGGTTCGATCGTGGACGATCCGGATATGAGGACTGAACCACTCAGGGTGCTGGAAGCGGACGAAGTGGGTGATGGGGTGCTTGCGGAGGCGGCGCATGCGGTCGCCACGACCGCGAGTGCTAGAGAGAGGGTGAACGGTTTCAAGAACCGGGATTTCATGCGTGGAGTTCCTTCCATGCCAATGTTTATGGCTGCGCACCGGCGGGTCCGATGTGCGTCGATTCCATCCAACGTCGGGGACGCTACGGGGGCGATGTGACCGTGGAGCGGTGTCAGGGTGAACGGAATGTGAATTCTTTATGTACGCCACAAGGGCTCGATGCCGATGCCGTATAGTTTCTCTCGCATGCTGATCGCCGTCGTGTTTCTTGTCGTGGTCGTCGCAGCGCTGGGAAGTGTCCTTCTTCGCCAGCGAAAACGTCTTGATGCTCTTCTGGCTGAGTTCGGCGGCGGACCGCGAATTCGGTCCGATCACATCACGTCTCTGCGCTCGGCCATGCAGCGCCGTCAGAAGGAATATGACGTCGTCGTCAAGCAGCGCGACCTTCGTCTCGTGGCGATCGCGGCGACGCCGCTTGGTATCCAGCTATACGACAGTGAAGGTGCCGTCGTTGTTTCCAACGATGCCGCCCAGCGGCTGCTCGGTTCATCCGGTGTGGCATTGCGAGAGCGCGTCGGCGAGCTGGTCAAACATACGCGTGATACCGGTGCCGAAGTCGACGAGAGGGTGCTGACATCGCGACCGGCCGAACGTCTCACCCGGGTTGTGGTGCGGCCTGTCGGTGACCGGGAGGGGGTCGTTGTTGCGCTCGTGGACGGGACCAAGAGTCGACGAATCGAGAAGGTCCGGCGAGATTTCATCGCGAACGCCAGCCATGAGCTGAAGACCCCGATCGGTGCGCTGCGAGTCCTGGTGGAGGCATTGGTGGCTACCTCGGACGCAGCGACTCAGAGCGCGCTGGTTGAACGGTTGTTGTCGGAAGTTGTCCGTATGTCGACACTGGTGGATGACGTCCTCGACCTTGCCCGAGTCGAGTCAGACGTCGACGAAGACGCTTTTGAGAGGACAAGCGTCGCCGAAGTCGTGCAGGAATCCCTGACAGGGCTTCTCGGTGAGTCCGCTCGTTACGGTGTGAGGATCGACGTTGCCGGTATCGATCCTGACCTCTGGGTGTGTGGGGACCGCCGTCAGCTGGTTTCGGCGATCACGAACCTGATGGACAACGCCGTGAAGTACACCGCGGCGGCGTCCCGGCACGTGCCTGTTTCCGTCCGCGCCGAGCTTCATGGAGACGTTGTTACGATCGCCGTCGCCGATGCGGGCATCGGCATCCCCCAGCGGCACGTCGACCGCATTTTCGAACGTTTCTATCGGGTCGATCGGGCTCGAAGCCGGGAAACCGGGGGAACCGGTCTTGGTCTCGCAATTGTCCGTCATGTCGCTCTCAACCACGGAGGACGCGTATCCGTCGAGTCGTTGCCGGGTGAGGGCAGCACATTCCGAATCGAGTTGAATCAGGGTGGACCATGCTCCGAATACTGATCGTTGAGGATGAACCGTCCTATCGCGAGGCGCTCGCCGTTGCGCTCGGAGCTGAGGGTTTTGCTGTGGAGACCGCCGCGACCGGCCGTGAGGGCGTACGACAGTTCCAGGCTGCACATCCTGACATCGTCCTTCTGGACTTGATGCTCCCGGAACTGTCCGGCCTGGATGTGCTTCGGTCGATACGCAGGGAATCGGATGTCCCGGTGATTGTCGTGTCGGCAAAAGACAGTGAAAGTGATGTTGTGTCCGCGCTTGAGCTGGGTGCCGACGACTATCTTCGTAAGCCGTATTCGATCCGCGAGCTGGTGGCACGAATCAGAGTATCGAGCCGCCGCTCTCAGGCGGGCGACACAGACGAGGACGAACCGCTGGTCTTCGGCGACGCGGTGCTTGACCCTGGTACGTACGAGGTACGAATCGGGGCGGTGGCGATCGACCTTCCGAGGAAGGAATTCGCACTGCTCCGCCAGCTCATGGAACGCGGCGGCCGTATCGTTGCCAGAGAGACGCTGCTTGATTCGGTGTGGGGGATCCACTGGACGGACTCCAAGACCCTCGACCAGCACGTACGGCGGTTGCGCCGCAAGTTCGAAGCTGCCGATGGCGCTCCCGAGATTGTCACGGTGAGAGGCGTCGGGTATCGCCTCACCCACCCCGGGCGGTAGCAGGGTTTGATTCCGGGCATAGTGAAGGCCCCGGACGAGTCCGGGACCTTCACCTGATCTGGATTGTCTAGGAGAGTCGGGCGAGCGCCTCGGTGTATGCCGAGAATTCCCGGCCTTCACCGAGCGAGTCGGTGTTGATGATCTCGCGCACGATGCCCTCGGCATCGAGAACGAAGGTGTACCGGTTAGCGACCCCGACGGCATCGTTGAACACGCCGTATGCCTTGCTGACCTCACCGTGGGGCCAGTAGTCCGCAAGCACGGGGAAGGTGAAGCCTTCCTTTTCACTCCATGCACCGTTGGTGAAAAACGTCTGGCAGGTGATCGCAACGACCTGAGTGTCGAGGTCATTGAGGGCAGAGAGGCTGTCGCGGATCGCGCAGAGTTCACCGGTGCAAATGCCCGAGAACGCAAACGGGATGAACACGACAAGAGCGTTCTTGCCTTTGAGGTCGTCGAGGCTGACCTCGGACTTGTCGGGTGCGAGCAGGGTGAATGGTGGTGCTGGTGCACCGACTGTTGCAGCCATGATGGTGGCCTCTCTTTTTGGGGACTGATCCGGGATGGTACCCGGGTGCCAACCGGTATCAAACGTTTCCGTTCTGGCGTCCATTTGGGCGAAATATCGCCCAAATGGACGCCAGAACGGGGAGATTGGAGCTAGTCGAGGTCGATATCGATGTCGGGTAGATAGTTGCGCGCGACCCATCCGACTGAATCGGTGAGTTCGTCTGCCGTGGGCACGGACTCCGCCGAGGACCACAGTTGGTCGAGTGACTCGACACCCCAGTTTTCAACAAGTTCCCGCACGAGACGACCAGCGTCAGCAGCGAGACCGCGGTCGAAACGCAGGCCGATCATGGCGCCGATCCCGTCGTCGGCCTGACCGGGCTCGGACCGACGCAACGTGTGTGCGTCGACGATCCGGGGAAGCGACGGGAGCATGTCGTCAGCGGCATCAGCAATCACAACGTCCACAAAACCTTCGATCGTTGCAAGGAGGCCCTGAACCTTCTTCAACTTTGCAGTGTCGTACGTGGCGCCGAGAAGTTGTCCGATACCGGCGTCTCCCGACAACAGACCCTCAAGATCCATCGCACCGCCTGCACCGGCGGCAGCGTCGGTGAGGCGCGACATATCGAACTCAACTGACTCAAGGAACTCGACGACGATCGTGCGAACGAGATCTTCTACCCCGGGTTTGGCAAGCAGCGACCGGTACGCGACCGCTCGCAGCGCTGCCCAGAACCGGACCTCGCGGGCGTCGAGCTCGTACTCTTCAGCGAACGCCTCGATCGCGGGGATGACGAGTACCGCGTTCTTCTGACCGAGTGCCGGCAGCCCCGTGTCGAACTGACCAAGGACCCGATGCGACATGAAACCGACCATCGTTCCCGATTGCATGCCCGCCAGCGCCGGCCCGAGCGGACCCATCATCGCGGCCATGGGGCCATCTGCCATTGCTGACATTCGTTGAGCAAGTGGCAGGATGAACCATTCGAACGATCGCTCGTTGAGCTCGGCCCAGGTTCGGCGGTCGACGGGCTGGAGAAGATCTGCCGTGACAATTGTCAACAGTCCGGTGCCCTGGATCTTGAGCTCGGCCGCACCGGCTAGGTCGAGGTATTCCTCGGACACGCGCGGTTCTATCAGATCGGGCTCGCCGACGATGCTCTTCATGACTTCGTTGCCAAGCTGCCAGTTCACCGGACCAGATGACTGGAACAGTTCGAACAGCTTGTCGAAGATGCTGTCGCTCACAGGTCGTCAGGGCGCTCACCCAGTATCACGGGCACCGTGATCTCCTCGCCATTGCGAATTACGTCTACTTGAATCGTGTCACCGACGGAGTAGAAACGCAAGGCAATAATTAGCGAATCCATTGTTCGGTATTCCACACCGTCCACTGCAACGATCGTGTCGCCTACCAGCAATCCGGCGTCGGACGCCGCACTCTCGGCTGCGAAGTCGACGATCTCCGCTCCGCTGGGACGCATCGAGCCATCCTCGAGGTCGGCAACATAGGTAGCGCCGATGATTCCTAGGAAGGCGTGGCGCACCGAACCGGTTGCCCGCAGTTCGTCGATGATTCGTGTCATCACCTCGACCGGTGTTGCGAACCCAATGCCTTCGGGGCCGCGGTCGCCCACAGCAATCGCGGTGACGATGCCGATCAGCTCTCCCCGATTGTTGACGAGAGCGCCGCCTGATGATCCGGGGTTGATCGCCGCATCCGTCTGCAGCATGCCGAAGAGACGGTTCGCCTGGGTATTGACCTCTCGGTCGAACGCGGAGATTACGCCGACACTGAGCGACGGGCCGCCGACGAGTGCAAGCGGACTTCCGATGGCAATTGCCGCCGAGCCGATACTGAGATCGGCGGTGTTGCCGATGGCGATTGGTGTGAGATCGGTGGCCTCAATACGAATGAGTGCCAGATCAGTGATTGCATCCGTCCCCTCCACTGTTGCATCAAAGATGCGTCCATCAAAGAGGGTCACTCGCACAGCGGCCGCGCCTCCAACGACGTGGTTGTTCGTGACGATGAGGCCTCCGGCGTCGATGATGACGCCGGATCCCGAGGCTTCCGCCGAGAAGACACCGTTTTCCTCGGTACCGACCTCGATGGCTACGACCGATGGAACAACGCGGTTTCCCACCTGGACCGGGTTGTAACCCTCGATAGGCGCCTGCAACCCTGAAGGTGACAGGGTCGCAACGGGCGCCGCCGCCGGCGCCGCGGTCGTTGCGGGAGCCGCCGGGTTGACCGGGTCGTCGAATACACCGAATGCCCACAGTCCGCCGAGCAAGAAGAGCGCGCCGAGCACCGAAGCTACAAGCGCGACACCGAATGTCGCTACGCGCGAAGGCGCGTGCGGTTGGCTCGCTGTGGGTGAGTCGCCGGGGATGTACCTGGTGGGCGAGGGCGTCGCGGCGGTGGCAGGTTGCGTCCGCGTGACCGCACCGAAATCAGCCGGAATTGTTGGGTCGGGAGTCCGCGTCGGATCGACCTCGCGCGCCGTGATTCCAGCTTCGAACAGGACACTGCCAACAGGAGTTGTGGGGTCCAAGTCCGCTGGGAAGCTACCGGGCGCCGACGGGGGAGGGGTGACCGCGTGTGCTGTCGTGTCGTCAGGTTCGTACGTCGAATCGAGCGGTGTGTCGACGGGCTGGTCGGTAGCCGACGAGTCTGTCGCGGGTGCGCCGATGGAACCGGAACCGAGGGTGGGCTCGGCAGCGTCGCGGGGCGTTTCAGTCGAAGGTGGTGTGGTCTCCGGAGCAGTGGGAAGAGAAGTTTCTTCGCCGTCCGGGTTCGTCGCGTCGTGGGGTTCAGAAGTAGTGTTCATAACCCGAGCAATTGTATCGAAGGTACGGAGTAATGAACCCATCGCACCGGGACGCAGTCGTTGTGAGCCACGACCGGATCGACGTCGCCGCAATGCTCGAAGCGGTTGGTGATGACCGCGCCGGTGCAGCAGTCGTGTTCACCGGCATGGTGCGAAATCACGCGCCGGGCAAGACCGACATCACCCACCTCGAATACGAGGCGTACGCCGGCGTTGTCGAAGTGAAGATCGCCGAGATTGTGACCGAGGTCGTCGAACGCTGGGATGTTCTACACATCCGGGCGGCACACCGACTCGGTGAACTCGGGATACGCGATGTGTCTGTCGCGGTTGCGGTTTCGTCTGCACACCGGGCGGAGTCATTCGAGGCGGCGCGATACGTCATCGAC
>BDTL01000184.1 GCA_002898115.1 bacterium BMS3Bbin02
TCATCGCTCAGGTGGAGAAGACAGATACTGCCGTGGCAACGTTCACGGTCGCGCTCGACCGACTCGAGACCAACACTGACGCCATGTCCGTCGTGAAGCATTACTCCGGTCTCATCGAGGCCCTCGACCAGGCCGACAGTATGCGCCGACAGGTTCTCGATCTAGACGTGACCTGGTCCGAGAGCCTTACGTTCTATTCGGATCTAGTCGAACAGTTCAGCGCTTCCTACAGTGGTTTGATGCGGATGGTACGCGTAGACGCTGAGCTCACGACCATCTTTATGGGGTTCCTGGACGTGTCGGATGCCGAGGGAGCAGCCCATATCGAGCGTGTACTGGTCGCCAAGGTACTTACCGTCGGAACCATTGAGCGCAGCGAACTTGACCTGCTTGGTCGACTCGCGGGTCTCCAGGAGGCTTCACTCAAGGCGTTCAACGATCATGTTCCCGTTGGACTGCGTGCGCCGTACCAGACGGATCGCACATCAGCTGAGATGGACTGGGTCGCAGCCGTCCGTACACAACTCGCGAGCGGCGACCTCTCCGTTGACCCCGGCGTGTGGTTCGACACCGCAACCATCTCGATCGACAACCTCTACGAAATCGAGACAGGTCTCCTGGATGACCTGGGCGCGAGGACTAGGGAACTCGCAAACCAAGGACGCGCCGCAATGTGGTGGTTCTTAGGCTTCGGCATTCTCGTCCTCGTAGCTAGCCTACTGGTTGCCGTCGGCGTCGGTAGACGTCTCTCCAAGCGAACCGTCAAGCTGACGCAGGTCGCCCACGCCATCCAGGATGGGGACTTCAGCCAACAAGCCGACGTCAATGTCGGCGACGAGCTGGGGACCCTCGCTGTCGCCTTCAACCAGATGACCGACGACCTCACGAGCGTGAACCGCACCCTTGAGACCCGGGTACAGGAACGGACATCTCGACTTACAACCAGCGAAGCCCGAGTGCGCGCCATGCTCGAAGCGATTCCCGATCTGATCTTCCGGCTCAACACGGACGGCACCTACGTCGACTTCATCCACGGGGATCTCACCGCAGGGAACGGATCGAGGATCTTCCCTCCGCCGGAGACATTCGTCGGCAAACACATCAACGAGGTCCTCGCACCCGAGCTAGCGAGCGAGTTCATATCCGCATCTCAGCGAGCGCACCGGAGCGGTGACGTGGAGCTCCTGGAGTATCAGTTCCCCATGCCGGGCGATCTCCGGGACCGGGAGGCCCGCATCGTAGCCATCCCCGACTCTGATGAGACGATGGTGGTCGTCCGTGACATCACCGAACGCAAATCAGCCGAGAACCACCTCCGGGAACTCGTCCGTTCGAAGGACGAATTCATCGCGTCGGTCAGCCACGAACTTCGCACTCCCCTCACTGCGGTGATCGGGTTCGCCGAACTGCTACGGGACACCGGGGCGAACCTCTCTCCCGGTGAGAGCGAAGAGATGATCAGGTCCATCACCGAGCAGGCTTCCGATATCGCCAACATCGTTGAGGATCTGCTGGTAGCGGCCCGGGCAGAGATCGACACGCTTCACGTCAACGAGGTTCCTGTGCATCTCCGCGCGCAACTCACCCAGGTGTTGGAGACCACGCGAGTTGCGTCTCCGCACCAGATCGAAATCGTTGGCCAGCCGGTGATCGCCCTAGCCGATCCGGGACGGGTACGTCAGATTCTGCGCAACCTACTCACCAATGCAGCCCGCTACGGGGGTACCCACATTCAGATCCGGATGCATAGCGACGGATCAAGCGCATTCCTACAGGTGTGTGACGACGGGCCGGGAGTACCGGAGCACGACAGCGAGACCATCTTCGAACCCTACCGCCGGTCGCACGTGACTCCGGGGCGACCAGGTTCGGTAGGACTCGGACTCACCGTGTCTCGAACCCTGGCGCGCCTCATGGGCGGCGACCTCACATACCGGTATGACAACGGAATCAGCATCTTCGAACTCACCCTCCCCGTATCGGATGACTCCTCCAGCCCCTCCGATGGATGAACCGGTCCAGACTTTCGAGGACGGTCAGTTTGAGTCCCGGATCAGCAAAAGGTCAGCCGTGTCGAAATCCTCGCTGAGCGAATGGACATACATCTGCGGGTGATCGTCGCGCTTGCGGCACGTGTGTAGCGCGGGTCGCCGGGTGTGGTGACGACAGGCCGCCTGAACCAGGCACCTTTTTTGCCTCAGAGGTGGATCGCCTGGTGATCCTGTCAGATCGTTTGATATGGTTGTAGTACCTGACGTTCTACACAACGAAAGGAGGCAGACATGACCGAGAAACTTGTCGGGACTGTCAGCCACTATTACGGCAAGCTGGAGGTCGCCGGTATCGACCTCTCTGAAAAACTCAACGTCGGTGACACGGTTCACATTCTCGGACACACGTCGGACTTCACCCAGACCGTTGATTCGATTCAGGTCGAACACGAGGCGGTCTCTTCGGCACAACCGGGCGAGCCTATCGCTATCAAAGTGAACGAACGGACACGCGTTCACGACAAGGTTCTTGTGGTTACACCCGACTGAGACCCGACGCACCTGCGTCGGCGTAGACGGATGTTCACGAGAGTTGGGGTGGACGCGTGCCCAAATACCTTTGCGACGTCCAGGATTCGCGAGGCTCCGGGAACGTAGCTTTAACCGCCGCACGTGGGTGGGGACATCAGCGACCGACGGCATCCCCCTCAGGAGTCCTATAGGAAAGGGCTATACCTGATCGCGACGCACCACAGTGCCCCACTACAAATAGAGTCGTTTGGTGTGCGCTGCACTGCCTCGTTAGCCGGAGCCGGGGAGAAACACATCGTCGAGGAACAACGCCATCGCGTCCACAAGTCGGTCACCGGTCGTCAACTCATAGTCGTTGTGATCAGCGCCCTCGATCATCACAAACTCCTTCGGCCCGGACACTGCATCGAACAGGCGCTGACTCTGAGCAGCAGGCACAACACTGTCGGCTGATCCGGCCACGACAAGGACAGGAACATCAATTCCACGAATCCTCTCCAAGCTTGGATAGCGGTCCCTCAGCAAGAACGACACCGGGAAAAATGGGTAGTGGACCGAGGCAACGTCGGTAAGAGACGTAAACGGGGAGCGCAGCACTAGAGCCGCCGGCGGTCGCTCCTCCGCTACCCCGATTGCCACGGCCGCTCCGAGCGACTCACCGAAATACACCAACCGGTTGGCGTCGATATCGAGGCGGGCCTCAAGGAACGCAACGGCGGCTCTGCCGTCGGCGAGGAGCCCGTCTTCTGTGGGCGTCCCGGGATTCCCTCCGTATCCGCGGTAACCGACAAGCAACACACCGTATCCCCTCCCGGCCAGTGAACTCGCTAGCAAGACCCGGTCGCCACGGTTGCCGGCGTTGCCGCTGAACACCACGACCGTTGCCCCGTTGGCGTCTCCGACCGCCGGTACCAGCCACCCGGCCAACGTCAGCCCATCATCAGTAGGAAACGTCACTTCCTCGGCGCCGGGCAGAACAGTGGCCACGTCCGGCAGAACCTGCGACGGAAAGTAGATAAACCGCCGCTGGGCAAGCCACATCACGCCGACGAGGACCGCTATCGCAAGGGTCACGACCAGGACAACCCTCACGATGTGCCGCACTTTCCTCGCCCCCAACGCCGCCGGGGCGACTCCCATCCTCTTAGAAAGACTCCAGGCGAATACCGCATGGGTCAAGCCTGGCAGGTCAACCCACAGCCACCAACTCGCGAGCCGACGACGGGGACGGTCTGCGTATCTCACTTTCAGTATCTGGCATTCGACGCTCGGTGTGGGAGAGATGATCTTTCGACCCGGACGCGGAACAGCCGACGTGGAGGTCACCGTACCTGGCAAGCTCGGGCACGTTCCTCAGGCCGATCCACTCAATACACCTCACGGCGACCGCCACGTTGACCGACCGCGGGAACAGATATACTCTTGACTTCTCGGTGCCATGCATATATGTTGATTGCAGATAACCTACTGTAGGAGCAGTAATGAGCGACCTCAGACACTACCCATTTATCAGCCACCTCCGTGCGGAACCAACATCACATATCGTTCGATTCAAGAACGGCAGCATTGTGAGCGCAGCGCCGGGAGATGCGTTCTGGTTTCGCAGGCTCAGCACGACGGTTGCGGAGATCCCGATCGAGGACCGCGAGCAGGGCTTCATCTTCACAGGACGGAGCGCTGATTTCCAGGATGTCTCGGTCCAGGGTGCGATCACCTACCGCGTAGCCGACCCGATTGCAGCCATGAAGCGGATCGACTTCGCCATCGATCTGGAGACCGGCCTGTACCTTGAGGAGCCAATTGAGCGCCTGGCCCAGACAGTCACACAAGTTGCCCAACAGACCGCTCTGGACTGGATCGCGCACCGAACGCTGGACAGTGTGCTGGTGGATGCCGTCCAGGGTCTGCGCCCTCTGCTCGCTACAGCTTTGCGTGACGACGAAGCCCTCGCCGACCTCGGACTCGAGGTTGTAACCGTTCATCTGACGCGCATCTCCCCCACACCGGACCTGGAGAAGGCTCTGCAAGCACCGACCCGTGAACGCCTTCAGGAGTCAGCCGACGAGGCCACCTTCCAGCGTCGCGCCCAGGCGGTGGAAAAGGAACGGGCGATCGCTGAGAATGAACTGGCGAATCAGGTTGAACTGGCCAAGCGGGAAGAAGAGCTCATTACTCAACGCGGTGTCAACGAGCGCCGTAGAGTCGAAAACGAGGCAGATGCCCTTCGCATCGAATCCGCCGCGAAAGTCGACCGGCTTCGCCTCCAGAACGAGGCCCACGCCGAAGGGA
>BDTL01000185.1 GCA_002898115.1 bacterium BMS3Bbin02
TTCGGTCGTCGCTGAACGTGCGCACGGTGACGGTGCGTCCCTGTCCGGGCTGAAGGACCGCATGCGCAAGGCGGATTCTTCGTTCTCCGAAAAAACCTTCGGATACTCCGGATTCCTACAGTTCGTCAAAGCAGCCAACGTGAAAGGCGTCGTTGACCTCTCGTTCGATGACGAGACCGGTTCCTACCGGGTGGCCCTGAAGTCCTGATCGTTGCCGGCGCGGGGGATCCAGCTAGTCGGCTGGCTTGCCTGCGAGGATCGAATACATCAGCGGGACATGATCTCTGAGTTCTGGTGGCAATTCCCAGCGCGGACCCTGTTTCACCATGTTCAGGCCCGCGTCCCAATCCCATTCGTTAGGTTCCCTCTTCTGTATTGGCCCATCTCCGCTGGGTCATGCACCTGCTCGATGCTGCGCTGCTACGCGTTAGATCGAACGCTCTAACGTAACGCCACGCGGCCCGTGAGAACTGCGGGGCGTTGCCGGATCTAGTGCACCGCAAAGGCGAGTTTGGCGCTTGCGCGGTATTGGACGATTTTCCCGTCGCGGACACGTGCGTTCAGCTTCAGAACCTCGACGCCGGTGATTCCACTGATCGACTCTGCGGCCTTGGCAACGGCCTTGTTGACGGCATCGTCAAAGCTCTCCTCCGAGACTCCGATGATCTCGATGACTTTGATTGCACCGGAGGTGATGAAGTCCGACATTGTGATTCCCTTCTTGTGTGTTGTTTCTGTTGGCCTGAGAGTACCCTTCTGTCGTGAGGCAACGGATCAATTTTAGAAATCGGCGCGAAGGCCTCGACCCCGTATGGGGCGGGCTTCAGGCGCTTGCGGTACCGCTAGTAGTGGCGGTCCTGGCTCTCGGCCAGGGCTTCAACTCTTCCGGGACTTTCGGAGACCCGACGACGAGCGAGCTGGGAGCCTTGATCTTCCTGGTTGTGGTTCCGACATCGTGGGTGTTCGCCATTGACTTTATTGAGGCAAGCCGGCTTACGGTGGTTGTCGTGGGGCTGGCTACATCACTTCCGCTGTGGTGGTGGCTCGGACAGCGCATCGCGCGACGGGCACCCTCCTGGCCTATGTGGTGGCTACGATTTGTGATCGCGGTGCTCGCGTGGACGTCACTGTTCATGGTCGCGTTCGCGACTATCGGGTCGGTATTCGCCTGAGGGTGTTGCCGGCAAGGCGCCATTCAGGGATTGGTTCGCTTACTCGCTGACAATCTCTCCACCGAGGATGTCCTGGACGAGTGCTGTGGGGTCAGTGCTCGCATCGCCGGCATCGAGAAGATCATCTTTGTCGGGAACCCTCTGAGGGTCTGGTTCGGGTGCTTCTGCCACTTGTGCCTGTCCGTCTGCTGTCACCCTCTTCTGAAGACTGGCGACGTTACCGGAGGAGGTGGGACTTGTCGAAGTCTCGAACGTGACTGTCACAGCACCATCGGTGGATTCGGCCGCGAGGCTCCCCACTGCGGCCATCAACTCATCGTCATGAGTGAGCTGTTCGAGGTGGAAGGGGAGGTGCGCGGGCACCGCAAGGATGAGTTGGGCACCGTCGACACGAGTGGGGCTGGCTTCCTTCAAGAGGGCGTGACGGCGTGGTCCGACAACATCGCGGACTCGCGCAACGATTGAAGGCCACATTGAGGAGCACTGTTCAAGTGTGAGATTCGTCGCCGGCGGCACCGCTGTTGTTGGTGGAGCCGGTTCGAGTGGCAGACGTGTGGCGCCTGAGGCGTTGTCGATATCCGGGGCGCGCACCCGTTCCTCGTCAGCCGCCGACGTAACCGTTTCGGAGGCCGGAGCCACGGTCTCTGCCGGCGTTGCGGACGTGGCAGCAGGAGTCTCAGGCGCAGAGGAGGGTACCACCGCGACACCCGCAGAAACGGACGTTGCGAGGTCACGCACCCGGCCCTCGAGGTGTGTGATTCGGCTGTCAAGCGCCTCGGCGTCCGGGGAAATATCAGGTCGTGCGAGACGAAGAACTGTGAGCTCCACGACGAGGCGTTCCTCACGACCTTGACGGAGGTTGAGAAGCGCGTCCGCGAGTTGATCCACCGACCGGAGCACGTCCGATACGGGCATGGTCTTCGCCACGGCGCGCCATTCGGCGATTGCATCGGGCGGTTCTTCGACTATTTCCTCAAGGTTCGGTGCATACTGAGCTAGGAACACGCCGCGGAAAAACGAGACTCCTTCGGCCACGAACCGCCGCAGATCCGTCCCTTGAGACGCGAGGCGGGCAACAAGACCGAGAGCGGCAGGCGCGTCTTGTTCGATGATCGCCTTTGCCAAGATTGCGTATGCATCAGCGTCCGCGAGACCGAGCGCTCTTGTGACCCCGGCAGCCTCAACCGTGCCCGCTCCTAAGGCGGCAACTTGCTCGAGAAGGCTCATTGCATCGCGCACGGATCCACCGGCGTGGGAGGCCACGAGAGTGAGAGCCCGTTGGTCAGCAGTGAAGGATTCGCGGCGGGCGATTTCGCCGAGGTAGTCGGCGAGAGTCTCCGCGGCGACCGGGTGAAAATCGAACCGCTGGCAGCGGCTGCGGATAGTGTCGAGCACCTTGTACGGCTCCGTCGTGGCCAGAACGAAGATGACGTGGTCGGGTGGTTCCTCGAGCGTTTTGAGCAGGGCATTCCCCGCCGCTCGTGAGAGCATGTGAGCCTCGTCAAGAATGTAGATACGGCGAGCACCGCCGGCAGCAGCCACGGTTCCCACGTTGATGCGGATCTCGCGAATATCCTCGACCTTGTTGTGGGATGCGGCGTCGAGTTCGATGACATCGAGAGACGTTCCTGAGGTGATGCCCACGCAAGAGACACAGTTATTGCACGGCTCGCCATCTTCTTGCGGGTCGGTGCAGTTCAGCGATTTCGCGAGGAGCCGGGCGGTCGTCGTTTTTCCGGTACCTCGGGGTCCGGCGAAAAGGTATGCGTGGGCGATCTTCTTATCGATGACCTCGCGTGACAACGTCTGGGTGACATGTCCTTGGCCGATGACCTCGTCAAAACGTTGGGGGCGATACTTGCGGTACAGAGCTTGGTGTTCCATATGTGTCCGATGGTAGTGCCTCGGTGCGGTGTCGTGCCCGCGGCGAAAGGCTACGAGAAAGGCGGAAATACCCGGATTTCCGGGAGGCCCCTAATACTGTTCGGTGCGGAGTAAGTAAGGCATTCCGAAAGATACATAGATGCTGCGCCGATGGGGAGCAGCCGCGACCGCGCTGGTCGTGGTGCTCACGATCGCCGGTGCCGGGTTAGCGCTGGCGGACGACACAATTGTCCCGAGAGACAGAGGCCGAGTTGCGTTTGTCGCTTCTCTTCCTCTTCAGACTGATGCTTTGGGCGACGGACAACGCTATTTTCGGCGACCCCTGACAGCGGGTGAGCAGGAGATTGCCCTTTTCTTCGGGGGACCGAATCTGGTCGTGTCGGCGGATCCGCAGCCGAGTTTGGGATGCGCCGACCTGCCACCGCTCTATTGCACGGCCCTGCCTGACATCCAGCCGTCTGTCGCCGTTCTCGTTGCCGACCAGTTGGGCATTGACACCGATGAGACGATTGCAGCCCTGGCCGTCGGGTGTCTCACCACAGAAGCCGCGGCGCCACAGTCTTCGGTGTCTGTCGTTGATCGAGAC
>BDTL01000186.1 GCA_002898115.1 bacterium BMS3Bbin02
CCGGGGAGCAATGTTCCCGCCTTGCAGCGTCAGGGACGTCAAGATCTGCGGCACGCCGTGTCCCGCTGCCTCGGGCGCCCATTTCGCCGTCACGAGCCACGCAAGCCAAATGCCCATGGGGATAACGATGAACACCCACGACCGCCCGAGGGTGCCGAGTTCGGAGACGTCCCCGACGACATTTGAGACAAGACGCAGCGCGTAGATCAGCGCAGCCGCCCCGACACCGGCGCCGATGCCGATGCCGAGTGCGAGTGCCATGAGCCAACCCTTACTCGAAGGGTATGCCCACCGAGCAGTTCCCAGGTGTCCCATGGGCACAGGCTACAACTACATCGCCCCTGCCTGCTCTACACTCTTCCCGGCGACCTGACCTCGATTGGATACCATGTCGGGAAACACACAAGCATCGCTCAAGAAGCCGGGATATCTTCTGGGGAGTTCCCTTGGGGCACTCGGAGTCGTGTATGGCGACATCGGGACGAGCCCTCTGTACGCTATTCGCGAATCCTTCGGCGAATCCGGAATAGCTGTCGTCGAGGAAAGTGTCCTCGGGGTGCTTTCCCTGATCTTCTGGTCACTGCTCATAGTCATCTCGATCAAGTACCTCCTCGTCGTTATGCGCGCCGACAACGAGGGTGAGGGTGGAATCCTCGCTCTCACGGCCCTGGTGAATCTCCGTGAGCAAACCGTCAAGAGAGGAAGGTGGCTCCTCATCATCGTCGGCCTTTTCGGGACCGCTCTGCTGTATGGAGACGGCATGATCACCCCCGCGATATCAGTTCTCTCGGCTGTCGAGGGAATACAGATCGCAACACCGGTCCTCGAACCCTATGTGATCCCCATCTCGGTAGTCATACTCGTTGGTCTCTTCAGCATCCAACGCCACGGCACAGGCGCAGTCGGCCGAATCTTTGGGCCGGTCATGATTGTGTGGTTTCTTACACTGGCCGCACTCGGTCTCAGCCAGATCGTTGGGAGTCCGGGGGTTCTGGCTGCAATAAACCCGATCCACGGAGTCCGCTTCTTTCTTGACAACGGGTTTGGCGGCTTCCTTGCACTTGGGTCGGTATTCCTGGTGGTCACCGGCAGTGAAGCGCTCTACGCCGACATGGGACATTTCGGCAAAAAGCCGATACAAGTCACCTGGTATGCGCTTGTATTCCCGGCGCTGGTCCTCACCTATTTCGGGCAAGGTTCGTTCATTATTGAGAATCCCGAAGCTGTACGAAACCCGTTCTATCTCATGGCGCCGAGCTGGGCGATCTGGCCGCTGGTTCTCATCGCGACGTTCGCGACAATCATTGCTTCCCAAGCCCTGATCTCGGGGGCGTTCTCGCTCACGATGCAGGCCGTACAACTCGGCTACCTCCCCCGCATCCGGATCCTCCATACGTCCGCCACAGAACACGGCCAGGTGTACATCCCGGCCGTCAATTGGCTACTCATGATCGCTGCCGTCGGGCTGGTCATCGGATTCAGAACCTCAAGTGCCCTGGCAGGCGCCTATGGGATTGCAGTTTCCACGACGATGGTTGTCACGACGGTGCTGCTCTTCGTCGTAATGCGCGAACGCTGGAACTGGGCGAAGCCCGCTGCTGTGGCTCTCGCGGCCGGGTTCCTGGTCGCAGATCTCGCTTACTTTGGAGCGAACCTCTTCAAGATCCCCGATGGGGGCTGGTTCCCGATCCTTATTGCGGCTGTGATATTCACTGCGATGACTACCTGGAAGAAGGGTCGCCAGCTTGTTGCGACTCGCATGCATGTCGGTCGTCTCCCCCTGGACCATTTCATCGACTCGATCGACGACACCGCCGTTCCACGAGTCCCAGGAACCGCAATCTATATGTTCTCTCGGCCCGGTTCCACTCCGCCCGCCCTGCTGACGAATATGCGGCACAATGGCGTGCTCCACGACCGCGTCATCGTGTTGTCGGTACTGACAACTACCGAGCCCCGGGTACCGATTGCTCGCCGGGCAGAAGTGGAAGCCCTTGGCAAGAAGTTCTTCCAGGTGGTTCTCCGGTTCGGCTTTATGGAGGAACCCGATGTTCCCGAAGCGTTGACGAGCATCATCCGCAAGGACTTCCGCTTTGAACCGGAAGACACCGTTTGGATCCTCGGCCGTGAGACCGTGCTCGCGACCGAAAAGCCAGGCATGCTGATGTGGCGAGAGCGGCTGTTTTCGGTGATGACACGCAACGCAACACCGGCGACCCGTTACTTCCATCTCCCGGTGAAGAGTTCGCTTGAGATCGGTGTCCAGGTCGAGATCTAAGAGCCGCCTAGATTTAAGAGCCGGCTATCGGCATTGCCCGAGCCAGAACATGTCGTTCCCGATCTGGGCGAATCCACCTTCGCCGTCGAAGCTTTGACCCTGGAACACAAAGCTGACCGGGGCGGCGAATGCGTCGACGATCGTGCCGGTACCCGCGGGTGTCGTGAACGACTGGTCGCGGGGACCCTCGACCGGGCCGGCGAGTGTGTAGTCTCCGAGCAAGAGAATCTCGCCTTCGATCCACGAACGGCACAACGCAGGGCCGAACCCACCAACAACCGCCGGATGCAGCCGATCGAAGAGATAATCAACATCGTCTGCTGCGATCGCAGCAGCGAAAGCCACCACAAACTCCTCGACGGTTTCAGCCGTTGAACTCGGTGCAGCGGTGCTGGTTGTTGAAGAGGTTGTCGTCGACGACGAGGTTGTCACGACCGGCGGCGCCAGTGTGATTGTCGTCATCAGGACCGTCGAGGTCGTCGTTGACGTGGTCACGGGAGCAGTCGTGGCCGGTGCCGGCGCCGCGGTGTCCGAGGCAACCGCCGACGTTGAAGTTGTGTCCGCGACAACAGCGGTCGGGTCACCCCCTGAGCCGGCAGCACCTACGACGCCGATGAGAATCATCACCACGCCGATACCGATAAGCGCGAATGCGAATCTTGTTCTGGTCATGATCCCTCTGCTCTTTCCCACCCGCCCTGTTGCGTGCACCATACCCAGCCCCTATCTCGGGCCCCAAGCGATTTTGCCTCCGATGAGTCGCTAGGAATCACGACGGCTCGGTCGGGAATCCTCCCTTTCGCCACGCCAGGGTCCCGCCGTTAATACTGCGCACGTCCTTGTAGCCAAGGCTCGTGAGGAAGAGAACCGCCGGAAGTGAGATGTTCCCACGTTCACAGATGGTGAAGATGGGAGCCTCCTTGTTGTCGGGGAGTTCCGGTGCGCGTGCTGCGAGATCGTGAAGGGGAATGTTCGCAGCGCCGACAACATGGGACTTGGCGAAGCTGTCCTCGTTGCGTACATCGAGTACGTACGGACTCGTTTCCCGCCACTCCTCGTGAGCCACGCTCGTCGCGACCGTGAGGTCGGTGTTGGCGCGAACATTCTCGACCATGCCGTCCAGGAGCACCTCTTGTTTTCCCTTCGTGGGCGCAGGTGCCGACCCGAGGCCGGCCAGATGTTTCACGACTGAGGATGCGTACTTGAAGATGCTGTCCGGAAATACAACAACCACGACGTTGCCGAGCTCGTCTGGTATACGTTTGAACGCGCCCGCAAGCGCCATGCCGGAACTCGGACCGGCAGTAATACTTTCTTCACGGTTCAGTCGAAGACAGAGCTCGAACGCCTCTGCATTCTGGATCTCGACGAGCCCGTCGTACTCATCCGGAGAAAAGAACGCGGTCTGCGGAAGCTGACGAATGCTGCGAACGCCTGGAATATCATGACCCTCATTGGGGTGGACACCTACCACGACGACATCCGGATTCTGCTCACGCAGGAACCTACTCACACCGGTGATTGTCCCACAGGTCCCAAGGCCGGCCACGAAGTGAGTGACCGCGCCTTGGGTCTGGCGCCATATCTCCGGTCCTGTCGTCCGGTAGTGGGCGTCCGGGTTGGCCGGGTTGGTGTACTGGTTGAGCATGTGGAACTCGGGACGGGCGCCAATCTCTAACGCGGTGGCGATCGCCCCCTCGGGAGCGCCGGGGGCCGGACACAGATCGTCATCCAACTCCACCACGTCGGCACCGAAGAATCGCAGCATCGTTCGCTTTTCCAATGGAATCTGGTTCGAGACCGGTGTTGTCAGAGAGTACCCACGTGCGTTTGCGATCATCGCCAGACCGAGGCCGGTATTGCCAGACGTCGGCTCTACAAGATCCTGTGCCTCGGCGATAACATCTCCGTCCTCGGCGTCTCGGACCATGTTGAACGCTACCCGGTCCTTGACGGCTCCAAACGGGTTGTACCACTCAAGTTTGGCGTACACCTGGGTGTGTTCGAACGGGGTCACCCGATTGATCCGCACCAATGGCGTTGGATTGTCCGCGCTTGAGAGCAATCCAAGCATCGAATCGTAGGTACGTAGAGAATGGTCGTTCACGGCGGCGCCTCCGGTAGCGTTGGCTCATTGTATGGACTCCCAGACGGGTCAATGACGAACCGACCGGCACCTGTGCCCATTCCCCGGACCCACCGGTGCGGAGCTGACGTGATTGCTGGTCACGCTGATGCGGACAGAATTGGTGGTTGACGGCAAGCAAGTGTTGACAGTAACATCTGTTACATACAGCATTTGTTATCTGTCTTAGGAGTGTACCGTGCATCGGTTCGACGAACTCTTGAAACAACTGGTTGAGATCGAGTCGGAAGACGCAGAACTCCACCACCGTGAGTCAACTCTTGACGACCGCACTCGGATCCACGACAAGCTCGTAGCCATGCGAGCGCAGATGGCAGACCTACGCTCCGAACTCGGTCTCGACACGGTGCCGGTCACCGAAAACGATGCGGCTACGCGCCATTTCCAGGCTCATGGCTGACCACCAGTCGACCGAACCCGGCGCAACGCTTCGACGCAGGGCACTCATGACCGTAGTTACGTTCGGAATCGTCAGCCTGCTCGCCGACATTGTGTACGAGGGAGCTCGCAGCATCATCGGACCCTATCTGTTCACGTTGGGTGCGTCAGCGGCGGCAGTCGGCCTGATATCCGGCCTCGGCGAGTTCGCCGGATACGCATTGCGAACGATCACCGGAATGATCGCTGATAAGACTCAGGGCTATTGGGGGATGACGATCGCCGGTTACGGTCTAACGGTTGTAGCAGTCCCGCTGCTCGGTTGGGTCGGGCGGGTCGATCTGGCTCTCGCACTCGTCGTGGCCGAGCGCTTGGGGAAGGCAATCAGGTCGCCGGCGCGCGACACGCTGATCGCCAATGCCGCAGAACCGTTGGGACGTGGCTGGGGGTTCGGCATTCACGAGGCTCTCGATCAGATCGGGGCTGTCGCCGGTCCGTTGCTGTTAGCGCTTGTCCTCGCGCTTCGGGACACCGACTACAAACTGGCGTTCACGATTCTTGCGGTCCCGGGCGTGCTCGCCATGATCGCCCTCGGTGTGGCCAGACGGACAACCCCCGAATACGTGAAACACTCTCAGAGCACAAGCACCGACGAAACAACGAGCGCTCGACTCGATCGCAGACCCAGGATGTATCTCACGTTCGTTTTCCTCTCGGCTCTGGGTTTCGCTCCGTTTCCGCTTATCGCCTTCCATCTGACACAGCGCTCGGTCGCCGGTGATGCACAGATCCCACTAATGTTCGCTCTTGCAATGGCCGTCGATGCGGTGGTGGCCCTCGTCTCGGGGCGGATGTACGACCGTCGCGGCCTGCGGGTTCTTCTCGTCCTCCCGCTGCTTTCCGTCCTCGCTGCCATCGTCTTCACGACAACGGGATGGATTGTCTGGGTCGGTGTGGCAACATGGGGCGCAGTTATGGGTATCCAGGAATCCACACTGCGAGCCGCTGTCGGCGACCTCGCGACATCGACCGGCCCCGCGACTGCGTATGGAATCTTCAACGCTGCATATGGCATCGCGCTTCTCATAGGCGGTGTCGCCCTTGGCGCACTCTACGAAGTCGCGATCCTGGCGATGGTTGTGATGATCATCGCTAGCCAGATCGCTGCAGCCGTCGTACTCAGGACGTTGGTCGCACAACCACTCTCGAACGTACCGGCGAGTCCATGAGCAACGTTGACACCGCAGAGATCGAACCACAATGGCTGCTCCTCGCCTACCGAGTGCCATCCGAGCCATCATCGAATCGCATATCGATATGGCGCGACCTGAAACGCCTCGGGGCTTATTACCCCCAACAGGCGGTGTGCATTCTTCCCGGGCGGACCGAAATCGTTGAACAACTTGCCAGTATCCGCGAACGAGTCGAGACGATGGAGGGCACAAGCACCTACCTTGAAATCCCATGGCTCCCCGAGGAACAACATGACGACCTTATTCGGGCATTCAAGAACCTTGCTGCCAAGGAGTATGCAGAGATTGTCGAGGAGTGCGAGACCAAGTTTGCCAAGGAAATCGAGTTCGAACGGTTCCGCAAAAACTACACCTTCGAAGAAGTTGAGGAGATCCGTCAGGACCTTCACAAGATCCAACGTTGGTTCGCCGCCGTGAAGGCGCGGGACTGGTTCGACAGCCCGTCACGCAACGATGCGGAGCACTGGCTGAAGGAGTGCGGCGTGCTCCTCGATGCCTTCGAATCCGATGTGTTCGATCACACCGAAGGCGCGGACCGTTACGACACATGACCTGGAAGTGTGCGTTGCTGACCGATCCCTCGATCCCTACGCAGACAGTTACGTGGTGAGTGGTCGGCGTCCTTCGGTTTCGCCGTCAACAAGGTTTCCGGTCAACCCGAAACCGTTCCTCAGATAAAACGGCCCGGGAGACCCTGGCCCAGTCGACCAGCTTGTGACAAGGGTGGTGTCTCCCATTGCTCGACACTCATCCGCAACGAGGTCAAGAGCCCGGGCGCCGATCCCGCGGCGCTGGTGAAGACGGTCGATAAGGAATCGCCACAGAAACGGCTCGGGGTGGTGTTTCGTTGCCAGAGCGACCATGGAGAACCCAACCGTTTCGTCATCGGCAACGATCGCACGCATCCACGGCACGACGGGTGCGCCGTTGACGACCTCCGGGAATAGCGCATCGGCAAACGATGCGCTCATGGGAGCTACGAGCCGCTCCTGAGTCTTGTGCGTGACGAGCCCATACACCAACGACTCGTTGGCGACCGTCACCGGGATCAACTCCAACGTTGTGGGCATGCCACGCGGGCGGTCGTGCCACGTCTCCCAGTCCGACCGAGTGAGGCCATAGATCCAGTCGTCAGAACCCTCGTCGCCCAGCCAGAAGGAATCTCTTGTGTGTCCTTCAAAGAGAAACCCGCAACGTTCAAGAACCCGCGCCGAGCCAACATTGTCGGGATGCACCATTGCTGACACACGAGCCACGCACATCTCGTCGAACAAATATGCGACTAATCCCTCGACCGCCTCGGTTGCGTAGCCCCGTCCCCAGTGCTCGCGACTTAGCGTGTAGCCGATTTCAGCACTTCTCCCTTCGAATGTAAGCCGAACTGCAATGTCCCCGACGACATTTGCGGTGCCAGCAAGCGTCAGCATCGCCATCCACCACTCTTCATTCTTGGGTCCGTCAACGCCAATGAGGCCCGCGACGAGTGTTTCTGCCTGGTCAAGGCCATAGGGGATGGCCCAGTTCTGAAACCTCGCAACCTCAGCGTCACTGCGACGTTCCGCCAGATCTGCCGCGTCCTCCCGTGCGATTGCCCGGATACGCAGCCGTTCGGTGTGGATCGGATGGAACATTGCATCGATTTAACCCACCGGCCGAGCGCAATGCAAGGAGCGATCGCCGCGGCTATCGGACGAGAACGCCGCGCGAGTACCGTCAGCTTCGCATCGTTTGCTCATTGATGAACGAACCATTGCCTGGTACAACTAAGGCTGGGAGATCGACTCCCCGCTCGATCGGAACGGTCGGGGCTACGTGAACCGAGGTTCCCGATGCGACGCTGGCCGACAACGATTCTCATACTGCTGCTGATCTCCGTGATCTTCGTACCCGTTGCGGGTGCGACATCCCACCCCTCAGGTGCGATCACCGTCACGGTCACCGAGGATGGGACCGGGACGCCGATCTCGAACGTCATGTTCGATCTCGAACGAGTTGACGGAGCCACGTGGAGCGCGACGACATCCGAAACCTCCCCCGGCGTGTACGCCGTCACCGACCTGGCGCCGGGCGACTACTACGTGCGCACTGCCCAGATTGACAAAACCCACGTATCCGAGTGGTACAACGATGAGCCGGTATGGAATCAATCATCGGCCTCAGCGGTAACCGTCACCGACGGCGGGAACGTTCCGCTGTCGGTGGGTCTGGAGCGTGCCGGCGCGCTCTTCGGAAAGACGGAGGACGAGAACACGTTCGCAGTGGTCCCGGGAGAGGCGGTGGCCGCCTATGACGCTGCGGGAAACGAGCTCGCGACCACCACGGGCGACAGCGGCGGAGCGTGGATGATTGAAGGTCTTCCTGCTGGCGACGTGTTCTTGGCATTCTGGCACCCAACCGGCGCATACAAAGGAGAGTTCTGGCAGGACGCCACCTCTCTGGCCGATGCAACACCGATAACTGTTGAGGCTGGCAACGAGCTGTACGTCGGGACCGTTGAACTCGAACTGGTTTCATCGGTCTCGGGGTTTGTTTCCGAGGCGGGTACCGGGTACTCAGCCTTCGACATTGCGGTCATTGTCTACAACGAAACGGGGACCTGGCTGGGCTCGGGGACTACCGACGGGTTCGGCCAGTACAAAGTCTTTGATCTACCTCCGGGGAACGTCAAGATCCAGTTTGTGGACGGCACCAACGAGTTCTTCAACACGGAGTGGTACGACGACCAGCCCGACCTTGCATCAGCGACGGTGGTCACGCTGGCGGGAGGAGTAAACACTCCCAATATCGACGCCGTGTTGTCCGCTCCTCCTCGCAACTACACCGTAATGACGATCTCCGGCACCGCGCAGGTCGGAGAGCTGCTCACCGGCGACATCGGCATGTGGTCAGGGACGCTACCGATCACCTACACCTACCAGTGGATCCGATGCACCTGGGCAGACGCCGCGTGCCCTGATATTGCCGGCGCCACAGGCACCACGTATACGCCGGGCGCGGCCGACGTTGGATTCCGCCTTGTTCTCGAAGTAACTGGCACGAACTCCGTGGGCGCCAACCCGGCGCTGTCTCTCGCGTCCGACGTCGTCGTTGGTCTACCAGCCGCAACGTTCTCGGACACTGCCGCAAGCATCCACGCATCGGCGATCGAAACGATTCGCTCTGTCGGGATCACGAGGGGCTGTAACCCGCCCGACAACACCGAGTTCTGTCCCGAGGGCAACGTCACGCGCGGCCAGATGGCCGCATTCCTGAATCGTTTGATGGGGTTCCCCGCTCCCGATCGCGACTACTTCACGGACGACGACGGTTCAATATTCGAGGCCGACATCAACCGCCTTGCCACCGCCGGGGTCACCAGCGGATGCAATCCCCCTACCAATGACAACTTCTGCCCCAACGACAACGTCACAAGGGG
Source organism: bacterium BMS3Bbin02 (assembly GCA_002898115.1). Taxonomy (GTDB): domain Bacteria; phylum Actinomycetota; class Acidimicrobiia; order Spongiisociales; family UBA5794; genus BMS3BBIN02. The sequence continues at coordinate 9,471 of BDTL01000186.1, forward strand.
TCAGATGGCCGCATTCATGTCCAGAGCACTCTCACTGCCACCGGCCGGCAGTGACTACTTCACCGACGACAACGGGTCTGTGTTCGAAGCCGACATCAACCGGTTCGCCGACGCAGGTATCACACAGGGCTGCAACCCTCCAGCGAACGACAACTACTGTCCCGACGATCTCGTCACACGTGCCCAGATGGCGACGTTCCTGAGTCGGGCAATGGCATACCTATCGAGCTAGCGACCGCATTCGCGAGTCATGCACCAATACTCGGCGATCGTCGTGGGGACTCGTGGGCAGGCACGATGCGTAACGAGGACTACCCGGTGGACCGGGTCAGGCCTGCTATGAGGTCTCGCACACGTCCCTCGACGTCATCGCGCACTCTTCGGACCACGTCGATTGTCTTGTCGGCCGGATCTTCCAGATCCCAGTCCTCGTAGTGTTTGCCGGGGAACACCGGACATGTGTCGCCACACCCCATGGTGACCACGACATCGGCGGAGCGGACGATTTCATCCGTCCACCGTTTCGGCGTGTTGGTGCGGATGTCGATCCCGACTTCCGCCATGGCCTCTACCGCGACCGCGTTCACCTGTGCGGCGGGATCTGAGCCACCGGAAAACACATCGACGGTGTCCCCGGCCATAGCAGTTAGCCACCCTGCCGCCATTTGTGATCGACCGGCGTTGTGGACACACAGGAAGAGAACCAAAGGTCTGACGGCTGACGTGGCGTAGTCCATCGACCCATTGTCCCGTATTCATCGAGTAGTGGCGAGTCCCGGCAGAACCCGGCGTTGCTGCCGGTCGACTCACCGACGAACGCATCACCGCTACTCACGTGTGAGGCGGAGCGTACGTCACTTGCCTCGGGGTTCCACGCCACGATTGCCTTGGCACGAGCACCACCCGTGGAAGTTCCCACAAGAAGCAACTCTCCGAAACCGTCGTCGTCGAGGACGGCCGCTAGGTCCTGACATTTGGACAGAAACTCTCCGGCGAGGTCGGCGACCTGCAGCAGAACAGACCGGACCTTCGCGCTCCGGCGGGCGATATTCGAGCGCTCTCATGCCACGGGTACCGATGTAACAAAGCTGCCGCACCGGACTGAAGAAGCGGCGGACCCGACCCTGGCGAGCCAGCCACGAGCCGACAGGGAGGTTGCCGCATTTGTCCGGCAACGAGTCTGCGAGCAGCCCCGGCAGGCCGCTATCGGTGCCCGGTTGAGCACGATTGTGCGACCTCGGGCCGTGAGATCGGTCTGATTGTGTGGCGCGATATCAAGAAGGCAAGGATGGCGGAGTACACGAGCGAAACGGCGACGACCAGCGCTACGGCAACTCCTGGTTCGAGGGTGGTCTCGCGAGATACGATGAACACGAAGTCAGCAAGATCGACCCTGCTGAGCGCCGTCTGGGTGTTGACATCAGCCACCAGACCCTGGAGTACCTGCCACACAAGATCGAAGAAGAACACGCCGGCAACGATGGACATCGAGCGGCGACTCGCAGCCGACTTCGACACTCCGCGGCCGATGATTACAGACACCGCGATGACCTGAGTAGCTGCGACACCGGCCAGCGATACGAGCGCAACCCCCGACGGAGTCAGGGCTGACGGGTCGTAAGAGTTGCATCCGATGCAGTAGCCGCCGCCCGGATAGGATTCGAACAAGCGGTACGAGGCTGTTGTATCCCCAAGTACCCACGCTGCAAGCGTGTGCCCGATCTCGTGGACATTGACCATCACCGCGACACTGAGCACCGCAACAGCACCAAACCAGAGGGTCCGCCGCCATCGCCCCGCAGGACTCTCCCCGGTACCGCCCCTATCGCGCAGTCTCAAGTATCTGGACTTCATCGGTGGGACATTGCCGTTCACTGAGTCCGCGTGGGTGTCGGTTCTTCCAGTTCCTCTACGACACCGGTGGGGAGACCCCCGGGGGAATCGCGGCTCATCGAGACTCCTCTTCGCCGATGAGTGGCACGAACCAGACTTCCCCGAGGTCATCGGCTCGGTAGTCGTCTTCACTGACGCGTGTGATCCGCATCAGGCTCTGGGCAGCAACTCCCAAGCCGACCGGCACCACCATGCGCCCACCCGGTGCAAGCTGCTCCAGAAGCGGTGCGGGAGCAGTAGGTGTGCGTGCAGAGACGAGGATCGCGTCGAACGGCGCTTCTTCCGGTAGTCCCTTGGTGCCATCCGCGTGAATGACATGGGCGTTCGCATAACCCTGGTCAGCCAGGTTGGCTCGTGCTGCTACAGCCAGCTCCCCGATTCGTTCAATGGCGAACACTTCGTCAGCGATCTCTGCGACCACTGCGGCGGCGTATCCTGAACCGGCTCCGACCTCCAGGACCTTTTCCCCTCCGCCTAGTCCCAGCGCCTCAACCATGAGTGCTACGACATAGGGTTGCGATATCGTCTGGCCGCCCGCAATCGGAAGCGGGTGGTCCCGATACGCTTCGGTCCGCTCTCGCTCCGGTACAAACGCCTCTCGCGGCACCCGACGCATCGCGTCGAGCACCAGCGGATCTCTCACTCCCCTCTCAGCGATCTGCCTGTCAACCATACGATCGCGCTGCGCCGCAAACCCGCCAGACATGCCTCAACCTCCGATCCCTGATACTCGATTTTAGTCACCGCCTCCCCCGGTGACAGGAGACGTCTGTCGCCACCCGGCTGGATCGACCTACGGCCGGGCAGCATGGATCCAGTCGACTGCGCGGAGGAGCGTTTCGGAGAAGTCCGCAGGCCAATCGTGACCCAAATTGGGGCGCTCGTCGAGACGAACCGGCACGCCGGAGGCACGCAGGGCAGCAGCTCCACGGCGGATGTCCTCGATTGCCCGGTCATCGGTACCGGCAAGGATGTACGTCGGCGTTGTGTGGATCGCTCTGCTGGAGATGGGAACCCCCCGGATGCCAAGCGAGGGAGCGACGAGCATAACCCCTCCGGCTTGGTATTTCCCCTCCCAGGCGAGGTGACCGGCAACACCGGCTCCTTGAGAAAAACCGGTGAGTATCGGTTGCTCGGGATTTCCGACCTCGCGCAACTGGGAGAGAGCCGCTTTCTCCGCCTCGACAGCTGACCATGAGAATCGATGCGATGACATTCGCTCCGTTCCGTGAAGCGCTAGCAGCCGGTACCCGTGTTCGACCACTGATCGGTAACGGTCGATCATGAACTGGGCATGCGAGCCTGCCCCGTGAAACAGTACAAGTGTATCGGCAATCGCGACTGTGGGACGGACATCGATTGGTTGTCTTGGGTCGGATGAGACCTCGGCGGCGCGGCTCAGGCTGATCGAGACCAGCTGCTTCCAGCGGGTATGGTTGCGAACATTGTCGAAGTCTGCGTCGGCAAGAATCGCCTCGCCCCACCAGTAGCCCTCACCGAGTCGTCGGGCGAATTCAACACACGCCGCCTCCGTCTCACCGAGGCGGGACAACAGGCACATCCTCCAGTACGCGAGGTCGGACACCTCCTCCGGGATCGCACCTGCGTAGGCGTCGATAGCATCCAGACCGGATCGATAGTCGGCTCGCCCGTGTGCGGCAAACACGACATCTCGCACTTCGATGAAGTCCATGCACTAAGCATACGCACAGGAACACCCCCCTCACTGATCCGGGTCCGTTATCCAGATCCGCTGATCCAGCCTCCCCTGCCCGGACCGGTAGACGAAGCTCAGCCCGCAAAGTCGGGTAGCGAGTCAACCATCGTCTCCCTACTCAAGGAGCGTGCGGTCAGGCCGATAGAGCATTGTCGCCACAGGAACAGGAATGGCGCCGTGAAAAGCACACATCAGCTATCGACAGGCGAGACGGAGACCCGTCCCGTTGATGTCTCCGCGGGCACACCGCGAGCAGCTTCTCCGGTGCGCCTAGGGTTTACCGCCAAGCTGGTGATCATGGTCGCTGTACCTCTGGCAGCCCTCGTCGTTCTCCTCGGTCTCAACATCGCCGATGACCTGGCCCGGCAGCGGGATCTACGAAGCCTTGTTGTTGCGGGCATGGTGCTCTCCGACGCACAGAACGTTGTCAACGAACTACAGCGGGAGCGCGACTTCTCGTCGCAGTACCTAGCCTCAGAGGGGACACAGTATCGCCAGGAACTCATCGCACAGGTGGAGAAGACAGATACTGCCGTGGCAACGTTCACGGTCGCGCTCAACCGACTCGAGACCAACCCTGACGCCATGTCCGT
>BDTL01000187.1 GCA_002898115.1 bacterium BMS3Bbin02
TGGCTGACACGAACGACCGCTGATCCATCGGCATCTTCGACCGAGTACACCCTGCCGGACTCGGACCGCACGAAGGCCCCGTTGATGTAGAGCTTGGCTGTTTTGCGAACATCAATGCGGCTCATGACCACGGCCCCTCAAGGTAAGGAAGGAGGCCGTGACGGCCTCCTTCACGACCGAAACCGGATTCCTTGTAACCACCGAACGGTGATGTCGGATCGAATTTGTTGAAGGTGTTCGCCCACACCACGCCGGCTCGGAGCCGGTCAGCCATCCAGAGAATCCTCGAGCCCTTCGTGGTCCACACGCCGGCTGACAAGCCGTAGGGCGTGTTGTTGGCTTTCTCGATCGCCTCGTCTGGTGTGCGGAATGTCATCGTCGCCAACACCGGACCGAAAATCTCTTCCTGGGCAATACGGTGACTTTGGGATACGTCGGTGAACACCGTCGGTGCGTACCAGAACCCCTTGGCCGGGAGTTCGCAGGAGGACTGGAACATGTCAACCCCGGCGTCGCGCCCGGTCGTCACGAGCGCCTCAATTCTTTGGAGCTGGGCGGCCGAGTTGATCGCCCCGACGTCGGTGTTCTTGTCGAGAGGGTTACCGACTCGGAGTGTGTCGAGCCGGGATCGGAGTTTGTCGAGAAATTCATCGCGAATGCTCTCCTGGACGAAGAGTCGCGAACCGGCGCAGCAGACGTGACCCTGGTTGAAGAATATCCCGTTGATGACACCCTCGATAGCCTGATCGAGCGGTGCATCATCAAAAACGATGTGTGCACCCTTGCCGCCGAGTTCGAGAGTGAGCTTCTTGCCGGTGCCCGCGAGTGCCCTTCTGATGGACTTTCCGACTCCGGTCGATCCCGTGAAGGCGATCTTGTCGATGCCCGGGTGGTCAACGATGGCAGCCCCGGTACGCCCATCCCCTGTCACGATATTCACGACCCCGTCCGGCAACCCGGCCTCGTTGCAGAGCTGCGCAAACAGCAGCGCCGTGAGTGGTGTTGTTTCGGCGGGCTTGAGCACGACCGTGTTACCGGCGGCGAGTGCGGGAGCTATCTTCCACGCCAGCATCAACATTGGGAAGTTCCACGGAATGATCTGTCCAGCCACGCCGACCGGCTTCGGTTCGATCCCCGGAAAGGCATAGTCAAGCTTGTCGGCCCAGCCGGCGTAGTAGAAGAAGTACGCAGCGACGAGGGGAATGTCGATGTCACGAGATTCCTTGATCGGCTTGCCACCATCGAGGGTTTCCAACACCGCAAACTCGCGGGCGCGTTCCTGGAGCAAACGGGCTATGCGATACAGGTATTTCGCTCGCTCGGAAGGCTTCATCGGTCCCCAGACGTTCTCGAAAGCATTCCGAGCCGCCGTTACTGCAAGATCGATGTCCGCGGACCCGGCCGCAGATACCAGAGCGAGGTGTTCCTCGGTTGCCGGATTGATCGTCGCAAACGTCTCCCCCTCACCCGGGTCGACAAACGCACCATTGATGAAGAGCCCGTAGGTTTCGGCAATGGACACCATCTCCGTGTCCTGAATCGACGGAGCATACTCCCATTCGATTCCTTTTTCGATCGTGTGATCGGTCATTGTCAGTCCTTCGTGAAGTAGTCGGGGGACTGGTAGCGGCCGGTTTCCAGCCACCGTATCTGCATCAAAACGTCGTTGAGAAGACTGGAAGCCCCGAAGCGGAACCACTCGTTGCTCATCCACGCCGAACCGAGGGTCTCGCTCAGAAGTACAAGGTACTTGATGGAGTCCTTGGCTGTGCGAATACCCCCCGCCGGCTTCATCCCGATCATCTCGCCGGTCGCTGTGTGATGGTCCCTGATTGCCTCAAGCATGACGAGGGTCACCGGGAGCGTCGCAGCCGGGGAGATCTTCCCGGTTGAGGTCTTGATGAAATGCGCACCGGCGGCTATTGCTATCGCCGAAGCCCGCCGAACGTTGTCGAAGGTTCCGAGCTCCCCGGTTTCGAGGATGACTTTGAGGTGGGCGTCACCACACACCTCACGAACCGCCTGGATCTCTTCGAATACCTTGAGATAGTCTCCCGCCAGGAACGCGCCACGATCAATCACCATGTCGATTTCGTCTGCGCCGACGGCGACAGCCTCGCGGACATCGTCGACCTTCACGTCGAGACTGACCTGCCCGGAGGGGAAATAGGTTGCGACGCTGGCGACATGTACCCCGCTGTCACCGAGGGCTTCGACCGCGGTCGCGATGTGGGCCGGGTAGACGCAGATAGCGGCAACGGTCGGGAGATCGTCGCGGGTGGGGTCGGGCCGGACACCCTTGGAACAGAGCTGCCGGACCTTCCCCGGTGTGTCTTTTCCTTCAAGTGTCGTGAGGTCCATCATCGAGATAGCAAGCCGTAAGGCAGACAGTTTCGATTCTCTCTTGATGGACCGTTTCCCGAGGGACGCCACACGTTCCTTTGCAGCAACATCGTCAACACTTGGCACCGAGTGCACCAGCGTGCGCAGCGACTGGGTTGTGGCGGGCTGTGTCAACACGATGACTCGTACCTACTCATGGTTAATCGTTAAACGTGCGGCGAATGGTACGGATACAGTAATAAACGTCAAACGCGATGAGGGCGGACCTCCGTCACCCGGGCGTCACGTTGTGTCGTGCGGTCGAGGCGCGCGTTTATCCCCACCACAGCGCTGCGATACCGGCC
>BDTL01000188.1 GCA_002898115.1 bacterium BMS3Bbin02
GATGAAGACTCGTGGGAAATCGTCGACTACAAGTCCGGTCGGCCGAAAACCGACGACACGCGATTCCTCCAACTCGGCGCCTACGCTCTGGCCATACGTGACGGTGCCCTCGGTACTCCTCCAAAGCATCTCTCGGCAAGCTTTGTCTACCTCGGCGGCGGTGAACTTGTACACGACAGGGTTGAGGTCACATCCCAATGGTTGGAGTCGAAACGCGCCGCCATCGAGCGACTCCTCGACAGTGCGACCGGTCCGGATTTCGTCACCAACCCATCCGTGGCGTGTCACTTCTGCGATTTCTTGAAGTTCTGCGAGGCCGGTACTGAGTTCATCGCTTCTGAGGAAGGCGAAAAACGCGGGTCCTAGTGATGTGTCGCAGAAACAATCACTGGGTCTCTCCGGCCCTCGACGCCCCTGGCGTCGTCCTCCGCCTCGACACAGTCCAGACTGTGCCTTCGTTGTGCGTCCTACCCAGATGACGCCGATTGCTCGGAGACACTCGGGCGCCAATTCCGCGACACACCACTAGCGAACAATGGTCCCATCAACGGTGTCAATCACAAGCGTGACCGGCCCGTCGTTGGTGAGAGCGACGTCCATCATTGCCCCGAATCGGCCACCGAGCACTGTAAGCCCGTGGTCCGTAAACGTTGCCATGAAGACCTCGATGAGCGGCTCGGCGACCTCTGGTCTTGCCGCGTCGGAAAACGAAGGCCGCCTCCCCTTCTTCGTCGACCCCAGCAACGTGAACTGACTCACGACGAGCACCGATCCGCCAACGTCCTTCACAGAGAGCTCCATCCGGTCGTCTTGAGAGAATATCCGCAGGTCGGCGATCTTGTTGGCAAGAGCCTCGGCGTCCGCATTTGTGTCATCCTGGCCCACACCGACGAGCACCAGCAGTCCCTGTCCGATTGAACCGACGACATCACCGGCGACTGCCACCGACGCTGACGAGACACGCTGGACGACGGCTCGCATCAACCCTCCGCTGTCACTGCGAGACCGAGCGCCTCAGAAAACAACAGCACGACAACCCCGGCAATCAGGACGCCGAGGACGATAAGCGGCAGAGCTCTCTTTTTCGGAACACTGAAGACGATCGCGGCAAGCGAGCCGCTCCACGCTCCGGTGATGGGAAGTGGAATAGCGACGAAACTCACCAGAGCGGCGTCCCGCCACCGATCGAAACGACGAGAATGTCTCCGTTCAGTCGAGTGCTGAAGCCGGGTGAGTAGACGGAACAGCCACATCATATGCCGCTCGGTGAACCGCAGGAACGGTGGATACGCCCACAGGATGATGGGCACCGGAATCAGGTTTCCGACTACACCGAGCACATATGCCTCAAACCTTCCGAATTGGAAGATTCCAAGAGCAACAGGGATTGCTCCACGCAGCTCGACAATCGGCACCATCGCCAGGAGAATGACGAGCACCTCGTCAGGGAGCGGCAGGGTTCGAATGGCGTCAGAAAGAGATTCACGCATAGCGGTGCAGTATGCCAGAAGGCGGTTGAATTGCAGCACATCTCGATCTCACGGACCGGGACCCCTCATACGGGAGGTGGCACCACCAACAAAGGCCCGGGCAGCCGCCCCAACAGATATGCAGCAATCGCACCGCGACTGAGGCGAACCGGCATTGCCGGCATCGGCAGAACCACTAGATCCTCCGGACCTACGAGTTCTTCGATAACCCGAACAGGGTTTCCACGACGGATCTTGCGGTGGACACCCACACCCTGAACAGAAGCCTCTTCGCGCAGCCACGCCGCTGCTGCACGCGCTTCACCGATCTCGTCGACACCGGTGACAAACGTCGGAGGCACGACACCGACTCCAGTCAGCTCGGTCCCAAGACCCTTCGCGAGATCGATCGCTACTCGGGCGGCCGCCTCACCACCAAGCGAACGCGTTGAAAGTACATAGGTCTTTTCCCATGCCGGTATCTTGGACACGAACAAGACCGGTACGCCGGCTGATCCAAGTGTGTTCAATGCCCGGACAGCCTGAAGGCGCCCGAGAAGCCCTCCGCGCCGCGGTGTTCGCGCCACAATGAGCCCAACACTCTCTTCACTTGCCACAGCCGCGAGGCCGCTCACCAGCGATTTTTCTTTGGTGGCGCGGACTTCGATGTCGATACCTTCGGCGCCAAGCACCAGCGACCCGACAAGAGCGTCGAGTTCCTGTTGACGACCTGTGTCACGACCGGTGTCCGGCTGGACAACGAGCAGCGAGTCTGCACGAGTGGTACGAACCATATCAACGGCCGTGAGACCAGTCGAAATGACATCCGCTTCGGCCTCAAGCGTGACTGCGACCCTCCGGCCGTAACCTTCAGGAAATCGAGATTCTCCCGAAGTGAAGGTCGCAACAATCGCGGCGAAGTCAGCCGCTGAACCAACGACAGTAACGCGATCACCGGCAAGGATTTGGGTTCCACCATGGGGAACAATCAAATGATCGCCGCGCAGAACTGCCGCGATCACCCACGTCTCGCTGTGGAGGTCACGGAGTCGTTTGCCCGCGACCGGAGTGTCCGGGCCGATGTAGAACTCGATCGCTTCGGCCTTCCCTCCGGCAAACGCAGTGGAGGCAACCCGACGCGGCTCGAGGCTTATCTCGACCTGGCGGGCGGCAAGAGCAGACGGTGCGATAACGTGAGCGCCGGCGTCGGTGTACTCATCAGCCCGTGACGGGTCGATTGCCGTCCCCACGACGCGAATGACTCCAGCTTCGACCGCGATTTTGACGCACGCAAGATTGACGTCGTCGTACCCCGTTGCGGCAACGACAGCGTGAGCCTGATCCAACCCGGCGCGCCCGAGTACCAACTCGGAGCTCCCGTCCCCCACAATGGCCTCAAACTCTCGGATCTGCCCGATTCGATCAAAACGTCGAAGATCCGTATCAACGACTGCCACCTCCCATTGATCTCCGAGACGACGCAGCACCTCGCGGGTTGTAGCGCCAGCTCCAACGAGAATGATCTTCATCGCGCTCCAGAGACTCGGGAAGGTTCCGTGCATCGAATGCACTTAGAGACGATACACCTGCGGTTACGAAGTGTCGGCGCCTCGTCCCCGAATCGTACCCCGCGTGAGAGCAATCACGATGGCCAGCGCGTACAAGAAGGCGGTTAATACCCAACCGAGAGACGCCTCAACACGTGCACCCCGGAGACCGAGGGTGAGCGGGTCGAGGGCCGAGATGTACATCCAGAAAAATACGGAGGCGCCAACACCGTTTATCACGAGATGAGCGTATCCGGGCGTCGTCGATCGGTCACCGAAACAGCCACACGAGGCAAGGTCGACGCGCCCGACAACGATCGGTGCCACGGCCACGGCAAAAGCGACGTAGAGCGCGCCACCGGCGAGCTGGGCGACACCACCGACAAAGGGGACCAACCCACCGACAACAACCTCAACTCCCCCAACAGTCTGCGCCGCCCACCTCGTCGACGGCATCCGGAATGCCGCTAGAGCGATCTGCGTCGGATCCGGTGTCTTCAACTTTGCGACACCGCTCACCACGAGCACGGCGCCGAAGGCGGCGGAAAGCGCCGCTAGAACCATGAGCCGGGAAGGAGGTTCATGCGATCGCACCGCCGACTCGTAGCGCCTCGACCTCGGACGGTGTGTAGCGGATCTCAAGCAGGATTTCGTCGGTGTGCTCTCCAGGCTTCGGGGTTTCTCCCTGCACCGCGGACACAGTCCGGGAGAACCGGGGCGCCGGCCCGGGTTGAGCGATCCCGTCGGTGGTGACAAAGACACCGCGTTCAACGTTTACCCGGTGGGTCTGCGCCTCAGCGATGTTCAGCACCGGGGTCACACACGCATCGGTTCCGGCGAATATTGCTTCCCACTCATCGCGCGTCTTTGTCTTGAACACGCCAGCAAACCGCTTCCTCAGCTCCGGCCATGTCGACGGATCGTTCCGGTCGGGGAGATCGCCCTCGTCGAGACCGAGGCCTGCGAGCATCGCCTTGTAGAACGGTTCCTCAAGCGAACCCACCGCGACAGCCAACCCGTCCGATGTTACGTATGTGTCGTAGAACGGTGCGGAGCCATCGAGCAGATTGCTTTCGCGGCCCTCGACCCAGCGACCCATCCCAAACATCTGATAGATCGGAGTCATGAGTGATGCGGCGCCGTCGACCATGGCTACATCGATCACCTGCCCCCTACCGGATACACTCCGTTCGACGAGCGCGGCAAGGACTCCCACAGCCAGATACAGCGCACCACCGCCGTAGTCACCGACAAGGTTGAGTGGCGGCACGGGACGCTCGCCGGCACGGCCGATGGAACCCAGAGCGCCGGACATCGAGATGTAGTTGATGTCGTGACCGGCCATCGCCGCAAACGGCCCTGTTTGGCCCCAACCGGTCATCCGGCCGACAACAAGGTGTGGGTGCGTCGACTCGAGTACGTCCGGTCCCACGCCGATTCGCTCCATGACACCGGGCCGGAACCCCTCGATCAACACATCTGCGGACTCAAGGATTCGATGCAGCACGGCCACGCCCGGAGAGGTCTTCAGATTGAGACCAATCGCCCTCTTGGAGCGACCGACCATCGTCCGCAGCGGATCAAGGCCGCGATCGACCTCGCTCGGCCGGTCGACACGGATCACCTCCGCCCCCATGTCTGCAAGCAACATCCCACAGAACGGCGCCGGTCCGATTCCACCAAGTTCGATTACGCGAATACCAGCCAAAGCAGTCATGCCGCGATCCTAACGCTCAAGCACTCGATCACAGGCAACGGAGTCGCTGTCTCTCATACGGCGCCCTGAAATCGATGTCCACGCGAGGACTACGGCAGCCGAGAGATCCCATCGATGAGCAATTCGAAGAACCCAACCGAGTCGACTTCATGGAGTACCAGCGCATTCGGCTCGTTCCCGGTGACACTCCACCAGTCGACAAGGGTTGCGCCCAGCGACGGTCCCTCATCGGTCGCGATCTCGACATGACAGTGCCGCCCTGCGTACAACTCCGGCTTCAGGAGATAGGCAATGACGTTCGGATCGTGGATCGGCGCACCCTTCGATCCGAGTTTCTCTATGTCATACCGCGCGTAAAACCCAATCATCCCCGCAACCGCCGCGCCGCAGCGGTTCCCAATGTCGGCGAAACGTTTGGTTTCAGTATTTGTCACCAGGGCTTTGTGTGTCACGTCGAGAGGCAACATGACAATATCGATGCCGCTGGTGAACACAACATGCGCAGCGTGGGGATCGACGTAGATGTTGAACTCGGCTGCTGGTGTCACATTGCCGCCCTCGAAGTACCCACCGCCCATGAGAACTATCTGATCGATGTTCTCTGCTATCGAGGGATCGAGAAGTAACGCCAGAGCAACGTTCGTCAGCGGACCCAACGGACAAATCGTCACGGGATCAGGAGATTCTTGAACGTGGCGGATGATTGCTTGAACAGCATGGCCTTCGGCCAACTCGATTGTCGGTTCAGGTAGGTTGGCCCCGTCAATGCCGGTCGGACCGTGGACGTACTCGGCGGTCACCAGCTCGCGCAGCATGGGTCGCACGGCGCCGGCATACACCGGAACCTCTGCCCTCCCACTCGCCTCGACGACCATCCGGGCGTTGGTTTCGGTCCTGTGCAGGGGGACGTTGCCGGCAACTGCGGTAACTGCGAGTACGTTGAGTTCGGGGGATGCGAGGGCCAGCATGATGGCAACTGCATCGTCCTGACCCGGGTCGGTGTCGATGATGATGGCATGTGGGGACATCCGGCGAGCCTACCGCATTGACGCAGCGAATTTCATGACAGTGTCGCTAGTCGGCAACGACGGCTGAGCGCCGGCCCTCGTGGTCGCCAGGGCGCCGGCCAGCGCTCCCCACCGAACCGTACGCCCGATGTCCCACCCCGAGGCCAGCCCGAACGCCAGCGCTGCGCAGAAGGCGTCGCCGGCTGCGGTGGTATCGACCACATCGACCGATGCTGGTTCCACGATCGTGACATCATCACCATCGATGATCATCGCCCCGTCCCCACCAAGGGTCACGATGACAACACCCTCGCGGGGAAGAAGGTTCGCCTGGGTTACGACCTCGTCGCGCACCTTGGCCTCAGGAGAACCCGTGAGGACCGCGAGCTCCGAGCGGTTCGGGACCAGTACATCAACACGAGCAAGCACTTCGGGACTCACTTCTCGCGCCGGTGCGGGGTTCAAGATCACCGTTCCCCGGGCATGCATCACCGCCGCAGCTACCGCTTCGGGGGGGATCTCTTGTTGGATCAAAACGACCGCAGCCGCGGCAACGACGTCGACAGTGACGTCTTCGACCGAGACAACACCGTTCGCTCCGGGACTCACAACGATCGAGTTCTCACCTGCATCGTCAAGTGTGATGAGGGCGATCCCGGTACCAACATCGTCGACGACGCGGACATGTCCACAGTCAACACCATCGCTCGACAGGCCGGAAAGGAGGTCCGCGCCGATCGAATCGTTGCCAACGGCCCCTACCATGGCAACCGTCGCACCGAGCCGGGAGGCAGCAACCGCTTGGTTCGCGCCTTTACCTCCGGGAGCAGTGAAATGTCCGCTCCCCATGATCGTCTCCCCCGGTACCGGATGGCGCGGAACCCGCACCACAATGTCGTGATTAATCGACCCAACAACAGCAATGCTGACACTCATCGAGCGAACTCCAATCGACAGATCACGGCACACATGGACACAACATACCTTGCCTCAGACCACCCGACATCCGGGCCGAGCCGCTAGTTGTTTGGTATCACGATGGCCGACCCGCCGAAACGCAGGTTCACGGTGACGGATATTCCAACCGAGGTCCTTTCGAACTCGGTTGCTCCCTCCGGTACGGCTACCCGCGGGAGGTCGAGCGAGCGGATCGTTGCCTTGGCGAGACCCTCGGGACCGGTGGGTGCGACCTCAACGGGGAGGTCGTCCGGCCACGTCATGAGAGAGAGCGTGCCACCAGGTGGTCCGTAACCGTCGATGACCAACTGAAAGTCTCGCGGCGTTATGCCATAGGGGCCGAAGAAGCCGGTGTCATCGATGAGCACCGCGATCCAGCCATTGCCATCAGTCACCTCGGCATCGAGGTACAGCGTGACTCGCCACGGTATCCACTCGTCGACCCCGTACGCACTGCGAAGACCCGCTGTTTCGATATCGGCGACATCAGCGAGGTCACCAGGGAGTTGCCGACCCGAAGCTGGTCTCTGTGCAACGTCGGCCGGCCAGGCAACGATCTCCGGACCCGAATTCCGCCAGGCGTCCACAGCGAGCAGACGACTCGGCCTTTCGGGATTCTCCCCCGCATTCTCGGCGTCTCGAAAAGCCGCGTACTGTTGTGCAAAGGCGATCAGCGCGTCTTTCGCACTCTCGCCCTCAAGCCGGACCGCCTCAAGGCTCTCAACCAACGCTGTCGGGGTACCAGCGACGGGGGCGAAGGGATCCTTGGCATCCAAGACAAGGGCAGCCTGCCACGGCCACCGAGATTGTTCTTGCGGATCGGCGAAGAAAGCCCGGTCCATGTAGAAGAAATAGGTACCGTCTGCATCAATCTTGAACTCGCGACTCACGGCGACCTCAAAGCTCTCGCCAACAGTGGGTAATGGCAGGCTGGTTCTGATCTCACCCGAGCCCGATACGTAATCGCCCCGGTCGTAATCGATCGACAGGACAAGGACCGGCCAATCCAAAGTCCCCCCAAAACGTCCTTCGCTCGACGGACCGATAACCTCGCCCATCACAAGAGCGTTGAACGGAATGGAGTCGATCGTCTGAGGAGACTGGCTTTCATAGGCGCCCCGCCGCGAGAACGCGAATGCCGACAGCCCCACCAACCCAACGAGGATGACAACGACCAACACAAGATTCCGTCGCTGGGGTGGTACAGCCATTTCGCCCTCCCGTCCACAAACTGTGACCCAACGCTACATCATCGAGCCGACGTTTTGACACCGCATCGGGGTATCGCGGCCAGCATCGGGGGGTCCGTTCGATCTATGGTGCTGGTCACACAGGATGGGAGACCGCGTGGCAGGAACCGCAAACGACAAGCGGACGATATTCGGATGGGCGATGTACGACTGGGCGAACAGTGCGTACATCACGATCGCGGGCGCCGTCATCGCCCCGTTCTTCACCGGTGGCATCGTGCCCGACGAGGGGTACAGCGTCTTTGGTGTGGTGATGTCCGGGGAGACCCTCTGGGCGGCTGTCGTGTCGATCGGCGCCTTTGTGTTGTTTCTCGTCATGCCTGTCCTCGGCGCGGTTGCCGACTTCTCGGGTGCGAAACGAAAGTTCCTCCGTGCCTTCGCGGTCACCGGCGGTGTCGTCATGATCTTGATGACCCTGATCCCCAGCGGTTCGGTTGCCTTCTTCCTCGGCGCTTTCCTTATCACCAACCTTGCGTTCGTCGCCGCCAACGTCATGTACGACGGGTTGCTCGTCGATATCACCGACGACGACACGATCGACACGGTGTCTTCGAGGGGTTACGCCTACGGGTACGTAGGCGGGGGGCTCTACCTGTTGCTCGCCCTCCAGCTCATCACGCTCAGCGAAGGCGCCGGATCGGTCACCGGCCTCGAAACCGACACCGCCGTACGGATCGCAATCGCCGGAGCAGGTGTGTGGTGGATTGCATTCACGTGGTTCGCCCTGGGCAGAATGCAGATCCACGAAGCAGTAACTGCCGTCGGCGAGGGTACCTGGAAGGACTACGCCCGGGTCGGGTTCTCCCGGACAATCTCCATCGGCAAACAACTCACCAAGATGCGCCACCTCATGATCTTCGTCATTGCGTTCATGTTGTTCAACGACGGCACTCAAACCGTGATCAATATCTCAGGCGCCTACGCACGCGAAACCTTGAACCTTGAGCTCAAGACCATCGCGACCGCGTTTCTGATCGTCCAGTTCATTGCATTCGTAGGAGCGCTTGCTTTCGGAGCGCTTGCCAACCGCATCGGACCGAAAAACGCAATCCTCGTATCGCTCGTCGGGTGGTCAGCCATCACGATCGGAGGATTCTCGCTTCCCGAGGGTGATGCAACGGCTTTCCTTGCGCTGGCAGCGACAATAGGGCTGGTGCTCGGCGGCACCCAGGCGCTGTCACGGTCCCTCTACGGCACCATGATCCCTGAGGAGGCCTCCGCGGAGTTCTTCGGGTTCTTCTCGGTGTTCTCCAAATTCAGCGCCATCTTCGGGCCGCTGATCTTTGCGGTCGTGAGCTTCCAAACCGGTTCGGGACGGCCCGCCATCCTTTCAATTCTGTTCTTTTTCGTAGCCGGCGGGATCTTGCTGTGGCGTGTCGATGTCGACGCCGCCCGCGAATCCCGCTCCTCATTCGACCTCGAACATGTAGCAAAGATGTAACCGGTCAACGGGTGCGCGAGGTCAGATTGCCCGGGCAGCTCTGCCGTCATCTAGACCGATGTCGCAGAACGCCCGGTGCATCAACGTCGTCATCAACCGTCACGAGTGCAGCGTCAGCGGTTGAGCGATCCTGCCCCCGGGTGAGCGCCCTCGAGAGATAGTGACGGACGTACCTTTCTCCGGTGTCACCGTGGGCAGATCGGCGAGACGCTACGAGGAACTCTCTGATCGGGACAACCATGCGATAGCGCATGGAGCCGCCGGCGCATCGCGTCACCAGGAGAAGTGACATGTCCACGATCCGCATC
>BDTL01000189.1 GCA_002898115.1 bacterium BMS3Bbin02
CTTTGATGCCGACTTCTGTCGCGCCGTTGCTGCTGCCGTTCTCGGTGATGCCAACGCTGTTGAGTTCCGTTCCCTCACCTCGAAAGAGCGTTTCGAGGCGCTGAAGAACAAAGAGATTGACGTTCTGATTCGTAACACGACTTGGACCCAGTCTCGTGACACCGACATCGGCATGGACTTC
This sequence comes from bacterium BMS3Bbin02, assembly GCA_002898115.1. Taxonomy (GTDB): domain Bacteria; phylum Actinomycetota; class Acidimicrobiia; order Spongiisociales; family UBA5794; genus BMS3BBIN02. Next base: position 182 of record BDTL01000189.1, read on the forward strand.
GGTCCAACGACCTACTACGACGGTCAGCAGCTGATGGGTCTCGCCAGCAAGTTCACTGTGAACTCTGGTGCGTCCGACGTTGACGGTGCCATCCTGTGTACGAACGCAGGTACTACAACTGAAAAGAACATCACTGAGTGGGCGAAGATTGGCGGCGCCGACATCAAGCTGGAAACAGTTGAGGTGTTCCCTGAGGCTATCGAGAAGTTCAAGGCCGGCACATGCGACCTGGTGACCACCGATGGTTCCGGTCTCGTTGGCCAGAAGGCTTCTAACGCTGAGGGTGTCGACTGGATTATCTTCCCAGCCGCACCTATCTCCAAGGAGCCACTCGGTCCTGTGTACCGTCAGAACGACTCCCAGTGGGGCGACGTTGTCAACTGGGTCGTGTACGCGATGATCATTGCTGATGAGTACGGTATTACGTCGGCCAACATCGACGACACCGCAGTTGCCGATATGGCGCCGGAACTCGGCCGCTTGTTCGGTGGTGAAGGTGAGCTCCAGACCGCTATGGGTCTGAGCGCTGACGCCTTCTACCAGGTTATCAAGCAGGTTGGTAACTACGACGAGGTCTATTCCAACAACCTCAATCCAGTCGGATTGGTTCGTGAAGGAAGCCTCAACGCCCGCTTCAACGAGGGCGGTATGATCTACGCACCACCAGCGCGTTAATCACACTCAAATCGAATAAGAGAGAGGGGCGCACCGAGGTGCGCCCCTCTTCTTTTTGTGTCTTACCGCACGAAAACTGTGTAAGGACCGTTTCGCTAGTGGCACGTGACGCGTCGCTCTGGCTAGGTTGTCGTGGCAATCAGTCCCCGTAGCCGAGCTTGAGAGGAAGCAAGACCTTGGCGGTAACCGTCCGCTCACAAGAGCGTCCTCCTTTCTGGAGAGACGCCACAGTGCTGAAATGGCTGGCACAGGTTGGCGTACTCGCTCTGGTGTTGCTGTTCTTCAGGATTCTTGGTGGCGAAGCGGCGAAGAACTTCGCACGTTCAGATATCAGCTTCGGTTTCGATTGGCTGGGTGACCCGCCCGGGTTCTCGATCCGTGAGGGCATCGACCTTCAGCCGAACAGCGGTATCCGTGCACTTGCCGTTGGAGGCCTGAACACCCTTCGGGTTGCCTTTTCTGGCATCATTGCCGCGACAATTCTGGGGACGATCATCGGGGTCGCCCGGCTGTCTAAGAACTTTATTGTCAACAAACTTGCAGGTTTCTACATCGAAACCATCCGCAATGTCCCGCTCCTGCTCCAGATGTTCTTCTGGCAGGTGCTCCTCATGGCGCAATCCTCCCTGACTGAAGGGGACGTGGGCTCGAGAATCTTCAGTGTTTCGAACAAGGGTGTGGCGTCGATATGGGTGTTTCCATCCACCGGTTTCTGGCCATGGTTCCTGATCTTCTTGGGCGGCGTCTACCTGTCGCGCAAGGTAGCTCGCAAGCGGCGGACCTATCAGGAGGATACCGGCGAGAACGGTCATCCCGGCCTGTTCGGGATTCTCACGTTGCTCGGGATCGCACTTGTCGGGTGGTTAGTGCATCCGCTTCTCGGCTTCCTCAGCATCCTCTGGGACGGCATCGGCGATCTCATCGGTGCGATTCCGGCGGCGACCGTTTCGCTGCTGATAGCCGGTGCGGCCATCGTTGCCGCGGTTGTGTGGATCAAGCGCTTCCTCGACTCAAAACGCACTCCGGCCGGTCTGGGCAAACTCACCGATGACGACATCTTCCGCATGATCTTCGCCGGTGTCTCGGCGCTCTTCGTTGTGTGGATTGCATTCAAAGTCGGTGGAGCTGTGATTGCCAAGCCGGATGGCACGGATGCCAGCGTCGCCGCCGTGCTGCGAGACAGCTTTGCGAACATCTTCTACTGGTTCGGTGACAAGTTCACAGGTGAAGCGGGTTCCCCGTTGTCGGTTTCGAAGCCGGCCATTGAGCTTCGTGGAACCGGGGGATTCGTGCAGTACGCCGATACCGGCATTCTGGCGACCGTTCCCTTCTTCTCCGTGTGGATAGCGGTCACGCTCTACACGGCTTCGTTCATCGCGGAGATTATTCGTGGTGGCATCCTTGCCGTCGCTAAGGGTCAGACCGAAGCATCGCAGGCCCTCGGCTTACGACGGGGTCAGTACCTGCGACTCGTCATTCTTCCGCAGGCCTTCCGGATCATTCTCCCACCACTCGGTAACCAGTACCTCAACCTCGCGAAGAACACATCGCTCGGAACTGCCGTTGCGTTCGGAGAGATCGTTGCCGTGGGTGCGACGCTCATTAACCAGACGGGACAGTCACTGCCGATCGTGATCGTGTGGATGGCGTTCTATCTGATACTGAGCCTGAGCCTGTCGGGCGTCGTCAATTATTACAACCGTCGCATGGCATTGGTGGAGCGTTGATATGACAGACCATCTTGCACCTCTCAATCTCGAAGAGCTGGCGCCGGAGAAACCGCCGAGCGGCCCGGTCTTGTGGATTAAGGAGAACCTGGCGTCCACGTGGATCTCCGCGATCCTCTCAATCCTTGCTATTGCCCTGACCGCGTTCAGTTTTCGGGGTGCCGTGCAGTGGCTGTTTGCGGCCGACCGCAGGTGGGACGCGGTAATCGCCAACATGAAACTGTTGGCCGTGCAGTCCTACCCCGAGGCGCAGATGATGCGCGTATGGGTTTCCGTCGGAATCGTATTCGTGCTGATCGCGGCGATCCTTGCGTGGAATCGGATCGGCGGCAAGATTGCCCCGCGGAAACTCTCGAAGGTTCTTCTTACGATCGGCATCACCTTGTTGTTAGTGGGTTTGTTGATGCCCGCCGGATCGGAAAAATGGGAGACACTCGGCAACTCATTGCTGTGGAAGATCGGTGGAGTGTTGCTGTTGGGCATCGGTGTTGCTCTTACCTTCCTGCCAGACGAACGACGCAAGGCCGAGACCATTCCGATCATGGGTCTTGTCGCGGTCGCACTGTTCGGCATTATCGGTTTCTTGAAGACCGCGACAATGGCGTTCCCGATCGCCGGGGCAACCCTTCCCGAGGACCCTGCGGAAAGACTGTTCGAGCCGACACGGATCGCCGATAGTACGGCCAATCCCTGGACCGCCATCATCCTGGCCGCGATGGTTACATTCGTTGTCATGAGCTGGCTGCGGAGCAGGTCTTCGGGCGATGGCGCCAGCATCAAGCGTGTCATCATATCGCTCATCGTCGCATCGTTCCCGGTCATCTTCCTCGTGATTCTGCGCGATCCTGCAATTGACGAAGACATGTTGGTGAAATTCGTGGTAACGGGTGCGGTGTTCGCCATTCTTGGGGCGGTCGCGGTCCGGTGGTTCGGGGCCCCGGGCGCGGGTGAATCGAGACGAGCACTAGCATCCATCGTGACTGTTCTGGCGTTCATCATGCTGACGTTCCCCGGGATTCTGCCGATTCCCGGCGCAGTCACGCCGTTTACTGAACCGTTCCTGTTCCGCCTGCTCTTCCTGACATTCGCCCTGTTCTCCCTCGCCGCGCCGACGTTCGGCGGTGCGGGCAGCGCCCTCACGCGATACGTGATCGGCTGGGTTGGGACCGCGGTCGTCATCACCTACACCATCATCATTGTCACGACGGAGTCGACGGTGGTGGTTCCCGGGAACTTCTTTATCGGCGGCCTGGGAATCACGTTCCTCCTGTCGATCACCGCGATCTCGCTGTCGTTCCCCCTCGGTGTGCTGCTCGCGCTCGGACGGACCTCATCAATGCCGCTGTTCCGGATGATGAGCACTGCCTATATTGAACTGGTGCGTGGTGTTCCTCTCATTACATGGCTCATCGTCGCGTTCGTGATGTTGCCGGTGACACTTCCGCCGGGAATCGAACTATCGGGCATCATGCGCGCATTGATCTTCATGACGTTGTTCTCGGCTGCATATCTTGCGGAGAATGTGCGAGGCGGTCTCCAATCAATCGGCAAGGGACAGGCCGAGGCCGCCCAAGCGCTCGGTTTGTCCACTCTCCAGATGACGGTGTTTATCACCCTGCCCCAGGCGCTGCGAGCCGTGATCCCGGCGCTTGTCGGTCAGGTCATCGCCATCTTTAAGGACACGTCTCTGGTGACAATCGTCGGTCTGTTCGATTTCCTGCACATCGCACGAGCCGCGATCAACCAGCAGTCCCGGCCGTACAACTTCATTGGTGTGTTCCTAGAACCGCTGCTCTTCGCAGCGGCTGTCTATTGGATCTTCACCTTCACCGTGTCCAGGATGAGCTTGCGTCTTGAGAAGAAGCTCGGCGTCGGTGAGCGATAAGGTCGAGAGGAAGCTGAAATGAGCGTAGCAAACAACAAAGATGTCATCGTCTGCGAAGGCGTCAAGAAGTGGTTCGGAGACTTCCAAGCCTTGAAGGGTATCGACGCCGTTGTCAAGGAGCAGGAAGTGGTCGTTGTTATCGGCCCGTCAGGTTCCGGTAAGTCAACTTTTATCCGGTGTATCAACCGGCTCGAGGCGCACCAGGAGGGAACGATCATCGTTGATGGCATCGAGCTGACCAATGATGTTCGTAACATCGACAAGATCCGTTCCGAGGTCGGAATGGTGTTCCAGCAGTTCAATCTCTTCCCTCACCTCACGATCCTCGACAACATCTCTCTGGCGCCTCTGTGGGTGCGCAAGCAGCCTCGTCGAGAGGCCGAAGAAGAGGCAATGGCCCTCCTTGAGCGGGTCGGTATTCCCGAACAGGCCGACAAGTTTCCCGGCCAGCTTTCCGGCGGCCAGCAGCAGCGAGTTGCCATAGCCCGCGCCCTCGCCATGAAGCCGAAGATTATGCTCTTCGACGAGCCGACGTCGGCTCTCGACCCTGAGATGATCAAGGAAGTGCTCGACGTGATGAAGGAACTCGCCCGTTCCGGTATGACGATGATCGTCGTGACCCACGAGATGGGTTTTGCCCGAGAGGTCGCCGATCGGGTGCTGTTCTTCGACTACGGATTGGTTGTTGAAGAGGGCACTCCGGCGCATTTCTTCGACAACCCGCAGCACGACCGCACCAAGCTCTTCCTGAGCCAGATCCTCTAGCACGACCAAAACCCTCCGATGCAGAAGGGCTCCGCAAGCCGGGGTCCTTCTCTCATAGTGGGTGTGGCGAATATCCGGTCAGTGTGGGCGCGCTATCGCGGCTACCGTCGCCCCGGTCACCCGTACGTAGTCGTCGGGTGACAGCATCACCTGGAGGCCCTTGAGTCCTGCTGAGACAGCGATTGTTCCCCAGGCGTGGACCGAGTCGTCCACGAACACCGGAAAGCGCTTCTTCGCCGCCATCACCGTTACAGACCCGCGTTGATAGCCGGTGAGTTGGTCGACGTCGCGGACAGCAACGAGTTCGACCTTCTTGAAACCGGCCACCCGGGCAAGTTTCTTGAGGTCCAGTTCAGACCCCCCGGGCACCACCGCAAAGATGCACGCTCCGGTGTTCGAGCGTGCGCACAGAGTCTTGAAGACCTGTCCGGCGGGAAGACCGAGCTCGTTCGCCACCGCTTCGGCGGAGAAGTTCTCCATTGAGAGGTCGTACTCCACAACGGTGTAGTCGACTTCCATACGGTCGAGCACACGGGTTGCATTAGTTCTTGCGCGCACCCGCCACACCTTGTGTGGACCTCTGCTGACCTAACTCATCCCAGCGGTTTTCTTCCGCGAGGTCAATAACCGTGTACGCCATCGCGAGCGCGCCGTCCCGGATTGCGGCCTGTCCGGCCGGTGTCATCGTGTGTGCGGCAAAGGCCTTTTGATGGTTCACGGCCCCTTCCGGATGAATATCAAGCATCGGGTGAATGGTGGGTAGCTCGTACGACACGTTCCCCATATCGGTCGACCCGGCGGCTCCCGGATCTTCGTCGGCTCCCCGGCCCATCGGTCGACCAAGCGCGGCACTGTTGTGTGCATACAGCTCGACAATCGTCGGGTCAGCACGCAGATCGGTGTAGGCGTGGCCACGAGGTCTCACCTCAAGTGTGCAGCGGGTCGCGGTGGCGGCAGCTTCGAAACAGGCCATGGCTTGTGCGTACAGTTCATCGAGTCGCGCCTTGGTTGCCGCGCGTACATACCAGGACATCGACGTGAATGCCGGGATCACGTTTGGCACACCGCCTCCGTAGGTAATGACACCGTGGACCTTGTCAGTGGGATAGAGACTCTGGCGCAACATTGAAATGTTGTTGTACGCCTGGACCGCAGCATCGAGGGCATTGATACCGAGCTGCGGAGCCAGCGCCGCGTGTGATTCCTTGCCTGAGAACTCGATATCAATGTGGGCGACAGCGAGGTAGTTCTTGTCGACAACGTCGAACGGCGCCGGATGGATCATCATTGCTGCTGCCGCGCCTGCGAATGCTCCTGCTTCGATCAG
>BDTL01000190.1 GCA_002898115.1 bacterium BMS3Bbin02
TCAACGGTCAAGTCGTCGTCACCCAGCTCGACGATCTTCCCGTAGATGCCACCAACCGTACGAATCTCGTCACCGACGCTGACGGAGTCACGCAGAGCCCGCGCGGCCTTCATACGCCGCCTCTGCGGGAGAATCATCAGCACATAGAACAAGATACCAATGACCAGGATTGGCAACAACGCGGTGACAGCCGAGGCGGACCCGGTTCCATCTTCAGCCTGAGCCACTATTTGAAACGCGACAGGCAGCACAATTCCTCCAAAAAGATTTCCAAGGGTTATCAACGTGCGGGACGTCAAGCATGTAGGTTAGTTCCGGTCGGCGCAGTCTAAAAGTCCCGAACCCTCCGACTCTTCACCGAAGCCGCAAAAGCCGAGTAGCGATTGTCCAGAATCGCCTGTCGCGCATCGGCTATCAGCGTCAGTGTGTAGGTGAGATTGTGGACTGTTGCCAGACGCAGGCCCAACAGTTCCTTCGTGTTGAAGAGATGTCGAATATAGCCCCGGGTATAGGTCTGACATGCAAAACAGAGGCATCCTTCCATCAGTGGATCGGACGACGAGGTCCACTCAGTTCTCTTGATCGAGTAGTCGCCGTCACGACTGAGCACCTTGCCATGGCGAGCAAGCCTGGTAGGCAGAACGCAGTCGAAGAGATCAATGCCCCTCGTTATGGCGTCCAACATCCCCTCGGTATCACCGAGACCCATGACGTAACGAACCTTGTCGCTCGGTAACTCCGGCACGGTGGCCTCGATCGCGGCATTTCGTTCGGCCGCCGACTCGCCCACCGACAAACCGCCGATCCCGAACCCGGCAACCCCAAGCGAGGCAGTGCCGCGTGCCGACCGCCTGCGTAGCTCAGCGTCCACGCCACCTTGAACAATCCCGAAGAGAGCGCGGTCGGCCCGCCGTTTCGCACCGACCGCCCGTTCCGTCCAGCGCAAGGTCCGCTCAAGTGCATCGTCCAGGACAGCACGTTCTGCCGGCAAACCGACCAGCACGTCGAGCACCATTGCAATATCGGATCCGAGATCTTCCTGCACCTGTATTGCGCGCTCGGGCGTGAGCATCAGATGAGACCCGTCGTACGTCGATCGGAATGCCACACCGTCTTCGGTGACCTTGGACGACAGGGAGAAGATCTGAAACCCACCGGAATCGGTCAGGATCGGCCGCGACCAGGCAGCGAAGTCGTGAAGACCGCCGAGCTCCTTCACCACCTGCTCTCCGGGTCGCAACATCAGGTGGTAGGTGTTGGACAGCATGATGTCCGCACCGCACGCCGCGAGATCGTCGCGGTCGATGCCCTTTACCGTTCCGCGGGTCCCGACGGGCATGAACGCGGGTGTCGCGACCGCACCGTGCGGTGTGTTCATCACTCCGCAGCGCGCCGAATCGCTAGTGCCCTGAACGGTCCATGTCACCGGATTCATCGCGCGAACTCGTCAATGAACATTGCATCTCCGAACGACAGAAAGCGGTAATCCTCGGCGAGAGCGCGATCGTAGACAGTTCTCCAGCGATCTCCGAGCAACGCCGCAATCATGACAATCAAGGTGGTCTGCGGGGCGTGGAAGTTGGTGATCATCGCATCCACAATTCTTGGTTTGAATCCGGGCACGATGAACAGGTCACTCTCGCCTGCCCCCGCCCGCATTGTCGCATCGGGAGCAACCGCCGTCTCAAGTGTTCGGACCACAGTCGTACCTACCGCGACAATACGATCGCGATTCGCCCTGGCAGCATCAATCGCCGCAGCAGTCTCCGCCGGGACCGCGTACTCCTCACGATGGATGACGTGCCCCGTCACCTCCCCGTCAGCCATTGGCCGGAACGTGTCGAGGCCGATATCTAGATCCACGGCAACAATCCTGATGCCGCCTTGGCTCAGTTCGCTGACAAGTTGTGGCGTGAAATGCAACGCAGATGTCGGGGCTGCCGCAGAGCCCGTCGTCTCGGCGAAGATTGTCTGGTAGCGCTCATCATCATCGAGCTGGCCGCGGAAGTACGGTGGAAGCGGAATCTCACCGGCCACCGAGATCGCTTGCTCGATATCGCCGCCTGCGGTCAATCCAACGGAGGCGACGCCGTTCACCGGATGACTGAGCAGCTCGATCCTCACGCCATCAGCCTGTAGTACGACGCCGGCTCTCATGCGGCGCGCAGGGCGGAGCAGAGCTTCCCAGCGGGTCTCATCAACACGCTTCGTAAGAAGCACCTCAACCGTTCCACCGGTGCCATGACGTACAGCATGCAGCCGAGCGGCTCGCACCCGTGTTCGGTTGACGACCAGGAGATCGCCCTCGCGCAATAGCTGCGGGAGGTCCGAGAACCGATGGGACGAGAGTGTTGAAGCCACAAGCAACCGTGCGGCATCTCGCGGCTCAATCGCTGATTGGGCGATAGACGCTTCGGGGAGATGGTAAGAAAACTCAGAGGCCTGCATGTTGGACAGCAGGCTACTCCTGTGGGTTCAACAGAGATTGCTGCACGGTTTCAGGTGTTGCGGCTGGATCAGCAGGGGCGATCCCGAGGTGCGCGTACGCTCGCACGGTTGCCACTCGGCCGCGAGCCGTTCGTTTCAAGAGACCCATCTGCAGCAGAAACGGCTCGTAGGCATCTTCCACCGTCTCGGGTTCTTCACCAACAGCAATTGCGAGCGTCGACAACCCCACAGGCCCACCGTCGAACTTTTCGATGAGGGCTCGCAGGATGAACCGATCGACCTTGTCGAGTCCCTCGCTGTCAACTTCGAACACGCCAAGCGCGGTATCGGCGATTTCCGGATTGATAGTGCCGCTCGCGCGGACACTTGCATAGTCGCGAACACGACGCAGCAATCGGTTCGCGATACGCGGCGTTCCGCGACTCCGACCCGCAATGATGTGTCCGCTCTCGGAATCTATGTCGACGCCAAGAATCGATGCTGCTCGCTCGACAATACGCCC
>BDTL01000191.1 GCA_002898115.1 bacterium BMS3Bbin02
AGATGGCGGAGTCCGATGATCCGTTCTCCGGTACGTCGGTTGTTCGCGCCCTCAAGGAAATCGCCAAGGCACAGGGACTATGGAATCTGTTTCTCCCCGATGACGAATGGGGTCCCGGTCTCTCCAACGTCGACTACGCGCCGCTCGCCGAGATCATGGGTCGTTCGATCGATATCGCTCCAGAGGCCACCAACTGCGCGGCGCCGGACACGGGCAACATGGAAGTGCTCACAATGTTCGGCTCTCACGAACAACAGCAAGAGTGGCTCCTCCCCTTGCTCGCCGGTGAGATCCGTTCAGCGTTCTCGATGACAGAACCCCGGGTGGCGAGCAGCGACCCGCGCAACCTGGAGACCTCGATCGTTGCTGACGGGGCGGACTTCATCATCAACGGTCGGAAGTGGTGGATCACCGGTGCGTCGGCCAAGGAGTGCAAGATCTCGATCGTGATGGGCGTAACCGACCCCGAAGCCCCACCCAAGCAACGCTATTCGATGGTCCTCGTCCCGATGGACGCCGAGGGTATGACGGTGGAACGAAACCTCCCGGTATTCGGATTCCACGAGCGCGGTGGGCACAGCCAAATCGCCTACGACGACGTGCGGGTCCCCGCAGCAAACATCATTGGTGAACCGGGGGCGGGATATCAGATCGCACAGGCTCGTCTCGGCCCGGGGAGAATCCACCACTGCATGCGGGTGATCGGGATGGCGGAGCGGGCGCTCGAGATGATGAAAAAGCGCGTGAAACTACGTAAGGCGTTCGGCGGTCCGCTGGCGGACAACGCCGTCATCCAGGAGTGGATTGCCGAGTCACGAATGCGGATCGACCAGGCGCGACTCCTCGTCATGCATGCGGCGTGGAAGATCGACACGCTGGGGAATCGAGCGGCCAGAGTTGATGTGTCCGCAATCAAAGTTGTCGCACCAAATGCGGCTCTGTGGGTCATCGACAAAGCAATCCAGGCTCATGGCGGCGCTGGAATAGGCGACGACTTTGGCCTGTCACGCATGTACGCGTTTGCGCGCACACTGCGAATCGCGGACGGTCCCGATGAGGTTCACCGCATGGTTGTGGCACGAGCTGAACTTCGGTAGGCGATCGGGAGTTACCCGAACATTCTCCCCCACCATCGCGTCAGAAAGTTTCCTCGTGACGGCCGGGGCAGCTCCCCAAGCACGGCTTCGAGCTGATCAGGGGGGACATCGCCAACCAGCACGTACGTCACGTCGCTGGCGGTCCATGTCACCCAGACAACGGTGGGTGAAGCGAAACGGCGGTAGGCGGCAGACCCGATCGTCACTTCGTCAGCGTCCACCAATTCGCTGACCCTGGTGTTTTTGGCGAGCGTGAACACGGAGAACGAGAAAAGACCATCGGTGTAGAAGACCTGCTGGCCACCGCTTTTCGTCTCGTACACGTCAGCAACCTCGTAACCGGCAACTATCTCTGGTAGGACGTCCGAATCCAGGGGGATGGACATCATGATGTCCTGCGTCCCACTCTCCAGCAGTTCGCGGTAGAGCCGCAGGTTGGATCGCCCGAATGACACCATGGTCGACGATCGGAACAGCTCGGCGTCACCGTTGTAAATCTTCGTGGATAGGGGTGCTCCGGTACGGACATCGAAGCGGAAGGTGCTGCGCACGAAATCACCCTCGAGCACCTCGACCAAACGGGTCGCTCGCCCGAGCAACGATTTCCCCGCCGAGGACCGGACCTGATACTTGTTCGACAGATCAATGGTGGACCAACCGGCGAGCGCCATGCCACCACCACCGGACGTCGCGGAGCCTTCACCCAGGACCGACCAGGTACCGTCGATCGAAACGTATTCCATATCCCCGATGTGCTCAATGTCGTACACGCCGGCCGTTGCAACGCCATCCCAAACGCTCACGACGACACGAACACCGCTGTATATCTCCGATCGCTCGGTGGTTTCGCGGTCGCCCGCACTGGCGGGCGATGTCATCGCCACAGATACGAGGCCGGCCAAGAGTGCGGCAACGAGACGGCGCGACCTCACGGGTTGCTCACGTCCGCGGCGGTCAGTTCGGCGTCAAACATCGACGCTGGCGATTGGACCGACAATCTGGCGCCATGTTGGACGCTAAACACCTCGAGGTCGACGACCGGACCCTGCGGCTCGTTGCCGGCGAACGAGACAACGGCAACCACAACCGCGGCGGCCACACTCGCCGCCACCCATGACCGTCGCTTGGGACGCAAGGGGACCACATTTTGATCAACGTGGCGACGCTCCAACAACGCTTCAAGCCGCGGCAGTGATCGAACGGCTGTGCGGGCTGCATCCAATTCGTAGAGCTCGTTGCGGCACCTGTCGCACAAAGCCATATGGGCAAACACAACCGGCTGTTCACCCGTCGGCAGCTCACCGTCGAGATATGCAGAAAGTTCGGCGCCATAGTGAATGTCCGGGAGGGCGCGATCGGGGACCTCAAGACGTGGCAGCGTTCGCAACATCGTCCGTGCCTGACGCAGCTCATGAAACTCGGCAATGCAATCCAGACACGTGTCGAGGTGCGACACCACCGTGTCTAACTCATCGCGAGAGAGTTCACCGTCAAGGTATGCCGAGAGCAGCTCACCGACCGCACATGCATGTGTTACAGAGGCCATGTCAACATGTCCCTGAGCATCTTGCGGCCACGATGGATGCGACTGCGAACGGTTCCAACCGGGATGTCGACCGCGTCGGATATTTCGTCATAGGTGAGGCCGACAACGTCGCAGAGGACGACACATTCCCTGAAGTCGATCGGAAGTTTAAGGAGCGCCGCTTGAACATCCTCGGAGAGCCGGACGGATGACAGCACCTCATCGGGAGACGGACTCGGGTTGCCGACGCCACGATCGTCGTCACAAAGGGGAACCGTTGGACGTCGCTTCCGTTTCCGAACGTCATCGAGAAAAACGTTTCGCGTGATGCGCCACAACCAACCCTCAAATGATCCAGGCGTGTACCGCTCCAGCCCTTTGCGCACTCTGAGGAGAACCTCTTGAACGAGATCAGCCGAGTCGTCGGGATTACCGGTGAGCCGGTAGGCATAGTTGTAGATCTTCCGCCCATAACGGCGTGCCACGTCTTCCCAGTCGGGTACGAGTTCTTCTGCCATGTCTTCCCCGATTCTCCACCTAGCTAACGCCGGTGTTTTCGGATCGGTTCCCGGACGGGCGGGAAATCGAAGCAACGATCGTCGCTTCTCGCGCGGCTAATCGTTCTCTGAGGTGCCCTGCTCATCTTGTGAGGGCTCCTGCTCGGCGCCGTCTTCGAGGCCTTTGCGGAACTCAGAAGCGGACGCCCCGAGTGATCGGGCGAGCTTAGGTAGCTTGGCGGCTCCGAACAGGACCACAACGATGAGAAGGATCCAGATGAAGTCGCCACCACCGAGATTGCTGAACATTGGTTGGTCTCCTTGATGGACAGAGTGATTCTACCCGGAATACAGCCTTCGTCAGCTATCCCAGTCGAGAGCGAACGAATCGACAAAGGCTTGCAGGCGCTCATTCGGCACAAACCGGACTTCGGGGACGCGCTTCTCCATGTCGTAGATATCGAACGGACCGAACTTCTCGGTCACCAAAACACCCCGACTCGCGCGTGATCGCTGGAAATCAATCACGAACGACGTCATCTCGGAGCGACGCAATTCGGGATATTCATCGTCGCGATGGGGGACGACTTCCACATACGTATCGACCCCATCTCGCGTTGCTACAAACGTGAGGGCAGAAGCTGGGTTAAGGCTGTACCCGGCGAGTTCAAACAGGGAGCGCGTCAACGCCGCCAACGAGGCAGTCGAAGGATCGACCCCGCGAAGTCGCAGGCCGGCGTCAACCCGCTCAGAGAATCGCAGCATCTCGCCGACAGGCTCGATCCCGTCCTCTCCGGAGCGATCCTTCAACTTGGGAGCAAGATCCATTTCCTCTTGCGTCAGACCCCGAAAGGGATCACCTGTGGCCCGCAGGTGCGGAAGCGGCACCGGCGGCGGTTCCGGTAGATCACCGGGCTCTTCGATCTTGAGGATGCCAACATCGACACGTTCACCCTTGCGTATCCCGACAACCCGAATCGATGTTATGCCGTCAATGGGCAAGCCGCTCCGGCGTTTTTCATGAACAAATCGGAGGGCTTCATCGAATAGGAGATCACGCAATACATCGCCAACATCTCCGTCGGGCAGCGGCGCATTGAAAACGACGGTTGCGTCGTCAATTGTTGGGATGAACTCAAGGACTTGGAGACTCAATCCGATTGCTGCGTCTTGCGGTGACCCGTCGGAGACCGGTTCTTGAGCGCTGCGTCGGACAAGCACCAACGCTCCGACGAGAACAACCACGATTACGACGACAACTACCCAACCCACTTTTCACCCCATTCCACACAAGCTACGGCACGCACGCGACGGTCGGGCCTACCCGGCCTTACGGGCTGCGGCAGCTGCGGCAGCGGCGGTGCGTTCCTTACGAATCTTACGACGTTCGCGCTCGGAGAGCGCTCCCCAGATTCCAAACTTCTCTGAACTTGTAATAGCAAACTCAAGACATTCAGGTCGCACCGAACACTCACGGCAGATCGACTTCGCCGTACGTGTTGATGCGCCCCGCTCCGGAAAGAACAGATCCGGATTCGCACCTCGACAGTTTGCGAGGTCCTGCCAACCGTAGTCGGCTCCCTTCAAGGCCTCGATCAACTGGGTGAACACACACACTCCCCTTATATTCAGTAAATTACAGTAGCGTAATTACGATGGCGTAATTACTCATTGGTAATTCTGACAACTCTCCGCGCGAATGTCAATTGGGAAAGCCGTTGATTTACTTGGAGAACTGCCAACAATGCCCGCATCCACCTGAGGAAAACGACCACAATCCGCGCGAATTTTGGTGAAAATGAAGGGAGATCTCAGGGGACGCATTACCATCTAGCGGTGCCGTCCCACCAGCAACATTCCCGTCTCGCAGCACCGGCGAAAGCCGGTCATAATGGGGGCGTTACACCCAAGGAGAGGCACGTGGCACATACAGACGTCGGTAAACGCGCAAGCGTCAAGACACGGCGCAAGCGACCATTCATCATTGAGTTCTACAGCTCGGACGTCGGTAAGAAGTGGGCCATGGCCCTCAGCGGCGTACTGCTGCTGGGCTACCTCCTCGCCCACCTTCTCGGCAACCTGAAAGTCTTCCTCGGACCCGAAAACGTCGACCTGTACGCCGAAGCTCTGCGTGATCTCGGCGGAGAGCTCGTGCCCCGTCAATCTATTCTCTGGCTGATGCGCGGTGGGTTACTGCTGGCCTACTCAATTCACGTCCATGCCGCCCTCTCATTGTGGTGGAGAAACAGAAAAGCTCGGGGCTCGGTCGGATACCAGACTCGGAGCACCTACCTCGCCGCTACATACGCCAGTCGATTCATGGCATACACCGGCGCCACCGTGTTTTTGTTTATCCTCTTCCACCTATCGGACCTAACGTTCGGGGGCGCCAATCCTGACTTCGTCTACGGCGATGTCTACGCCAATATTGTGGCGACGTTCGAGCGTGTCCCCGTGGTCATCCTGTACATCGTCGCGATTCTGGCGCTTGGCATGCACGTGTGGCACGGCACATGGAGCCTGTTCCAAAGCATCGGCGTAAACAACGCAAAGTTCAACAAATGGCGCAACAAACTCGCCTACGGTGTCACTGCCTTCATCGTTGTTGGCAACATCAGCATTCCACTTGCCGTTCAGTTCGGCATTCTCAAGTTGTAGGGGTCTCAGATGACAACACTGGACAGCAAGGTCCCCGCTGGATCTATCGAGGACAAGTGGAACAACCACAAGTTCTCAATCCGCCTGGTCAACCCGGCTAACAAGCGCAAGTACTCGGTCATCGTCATCGGCTCCGGCCTAGCAGGGGCCTCTGCCGCCGCCACGCTTAGCGAACTCGGGTACCACGTCAAGGTCTTCACGTATCACGACTCGCCCCGTCGGGCCCACTCGATCTCGGCCCAGGGCGGTATCAACGCCGCCAAGAACTATCACAACGACGGTGACAGTATCTATCGGTTGTTCTACGACACGGTGAAAGGCGGCGACTACCGCTCGCGCGAGGCGAATGTCTACCGCCTTGCCGAGGTCTCGAACAACATCATTGATCAAGCAACAGCCCAGGGTGTGCCATTCGCCCGCGAATATGGTGGCCTCCTCGACAATCGTTCGTTCGGTGGCGCTCAGGTGTCACGCACGTTCTACGCACGTGGACAAACCGGACAGCAGCTACTCCTCGGGGCGTATCAGGCTCTTGCGAAGGAGATCGGCAAGGGTTCCGTTGAAATGGTCAACCGCTCTGAGCTTCTTGAGGTGGTCACCCATGACGGGCGAGCGGCCGGGGTTATCGTCCGCGATCTACTCAACGGTGATGTGACTGCCCACTCGGCCCACGCAGTAGTTCTCGCGACCGGGGGATACTCGAATGTGTTCTTCCTTTCGACCAACGCCATGGCCTGCAACACAACAGCTATCTGGCGGGCCCACCGCAAAGGCGCCCATTTCGCAAACCCCTGTTACACGCAGATTCACCCGACGTGCATCCCCCAGTCGGACGAGTCACAGTCAAAGCTGACGTTGATGTCGGAATCCCTTCGTAATGATGGGCGCATCTGGGTACCCAAGGCCCCCGGAGACCATCGCCCGGCCAGTGATATCCCCGAGAGCGAGCGGGACTACTACCTGGAACGCATTTACCCGGCATTCGGTAACCTCGTGCCCCGCGACGTCGCATCACGAAACGCCAAGACCCAGGTGGACACAGACCACGGCATCGGGCCACTGCGCAATGGTGTCTACCTGGACTTCAAACACGCCATCGATCGGCTTGGCGAAGACACGATACGCGAGCGGTACGGCAACCTGTTCGAGATGTACGAACGCATCACTGACGACAACCCATACGCCACGCCGATGCGTATCTACCCGGCGCCGCACTACACGATGGGCGGAACGTGGGTCGACTACAACCTGATGACGTCCGTGCCCGGGTTGTACGCCATCGGTGAGGCGAACTTCTCCGATCACGGTGCGAACCGTCTCGGCGCGTCAGCACTGATGCAGGGTCTCGCAGACGGGTACTTCGTCCTCCCCTACACGATTGGCGACTACCTGGCCGACTATCTCAATGTCGATCCGGTACCGACGGACCACGACGTATTCACGAAAGCCATAGCCGAGGTCCAGGATCGAACCGCCCGATTCCTTGCCACCAAGGGCCGCCGTTCGGTGGACTGGTTCCACCGAGAACTCGGCAAGATCATGCTTGAGGAGTGCGGCATGGAGCGTTCACGCGAGGGCCTTGAGAAGGCGATTCGTGAAATCCCCCAGCTAAAAGAAGAGTTCGAGAGCGACGTAAAGGTGCTCGGCGCCAATGAATCGTTCAACCAGTCTCTTGAGAAGGTCGGGCGCGTTGCCGATTTCTTCGAGCTTGCCGAGCTGATGTGTCGAGATGCCCTCGATCGCGAGGAGTCATGCGGTGGTCATTTTCGGGTTGAACATCAAACCGAGGAAGGCGAAGCCCTGCGCAACGACGAAGACTTCACCCATGTATCGGCCTGGGAATGGAACGGACCCGACGAGCCGCAGACGAAACGCAAAGAAGAGCTGGTCTTTGAGAACGTCAAACTCGCAACAAGGAGCTACAAGTAATGGATGTCATCCTCAGCGTGTGGCGCCAAACCGGTCCTAACACCGAAGGTGGGTTCGTTCGGTACGAAGCAAACAACATTCCCGATCATGCCTCGTTCCTTGAGATGCTCGACATTGTCAATGAGGACCTGAACGACAGAGACGAAGAGCCGATCGCTTTCGACCACGACTGCCGTGAGGGCATCTGCGGTATGTGCGGTGTCATGATCAACGGTCAGGCCCACGGACCGCAGCTCGGAACCGCCACGTGCCAGCTCCACATGCGCAAGTTCAAGGACGGCGACACGATCCGGATCGAACCGTGGCGCGCCGACGGGTTCCCGGTGATCCGAGACCTTGCTGTTGACCGTTCGGCTTTCGACAGAATCGTGGAAGCGGGCGGCTTTATCACAGTACCGACAGGGTCGGCACCGGATGCGAACCTGATACCCGTGCCAAAACCGGCCGCCGAGGCATCAATGGACGCCGCTGCCTGCATCGGCTGCGGAGCGTGTGTAGCGGCGTGTCCCAATTCAGCTGCCCAGCTTTTCACCTCTGCGAAAGTTGCCCACCTGAACCTGCTCCCACAAGGCCAGGCCGAGCGATACACGCGTGTCGTTGCCATGGTCGACGAAATGGAACAGTGGTTCGGAGCGTGCAGCAACCACGGCGAGTGCGAGATAGCCTGCCCGAAGAGCATCAGCATCGATTTCATTGCTCTGATGAACAGGGACTACATCAGGGCAAAGTTCCGACAAGGCAGGCTGGCCGGCCAACGCTGATCCCAACATCCCGAGTCTGTGAGACCCCGGAAGCTTTTTGATCGGGTGCTCAAATTTTACGCCCGGCGTCTACTAACCTTGTCGCACCGACCAACTCAACAAAAGGAGACGGCGTGGCCGTTCAATTCCTCAGTGAAGAATTCATGACAGAAGCGACCGCGAGGCTCAACGACAACGACACGTTCAAGAGCGCGATCGCCGGTCTGTCCCTCGACGTACAGTTCGTCGTTACCGATGTCCCGGACAGCGATACGATCAACTACATCCTGACGATCGCTGACGGAAGCGCTGAGTTGAGGCTCGCCACGATCGAAGACTTCGATGCATCTATCACGAGCACCTACGAAACTTCGTCAAGCCTCTCCCGCGGTGAACTCAACACTCAAATGGCTTTCATGACCGGAAAGATCAAGATCGGTGGCAATCCATCCAAGCTGATCATGCACCAGAACGTCTTTGTGGCATTTGCCAACGCCCTGAAAACCATGGACATCACCTACGCGGCGTGATTCCGCGGGTCACCCCGGACGCCAGGGATTAGGGAGAGGGAGCGCCGCGTCGACGCTCCCTCTCTTACGACTTGCGATGTTTCGGCGAACAGACGATTACGAGTTAACCGTGTCCTTGAATGCCTTACCGGCCTTGAACGCGGGAACATTCGCTGCTTTGATTTGCACCTCGGCGCCCGTCTGCGGGTTACGGCCGACCCGTGCCTTGCGGTGACGGCGTTCGAACGTGCCGAATCCTGTCAGTTGAACCTTCTCGTCGTTCTTGACGGCATCAGTGATAGCACCCAGGGTTGCATCGAGCATCGCACTCACGGCTGACTTCGAGTCACCCGTAGCGTTGACGACGCTATCGATGAGTTCACTCTTGTTCATGAGGCCTCCTCCTTCTTCTTCTGTGGTATTCAATCGAGGGAATTACACGCGTGTAACCCTACTGCCGGCCGTTCGTTTCGCAAAAAAAAGCCCACATGACAGCGCTTAGACCCTGACACGGATACCCCGGAGCGTCCAGTACGAACTCTCGACGCAGAACACTACAATGCATGGCGCTGGAGGTAGCAACCGTGAAAAAGAAACTGTTCAACGCCCTGCCGATAATTGGGGCTCTGTTCGTGATCCAGTCTGTCTTCTGGGAGTTCGCCCGGATGAAGCCCGACTACGCGTTTCTCGTTGAACCGTGGTCGATCCGCGGTACGGAATCCGACCACGCCGCCATTTTCGTTGCTATCGGTGTCGTCCTGCTCATCTCCTCCATCGCTGTGATGTCGAAACAATCGGAACATCCCAAACGAGGGTCGCTGATTTCGGTCGCTATCGCCCTGCTGGCCATAGCCGTCGCTGCGGCGTTTGGAGATCCAGGACGAACAAAAGGACTTGGCGGGATCGGTGCTGCGATCATCGCCATCCTCATCGGTCGTGCTCTGACACGCCTCATTCCACGATACACACGACTGATGAGCGAGTACTCTTCGAACCGCTCGACCGTCGAAATCTGGAAGGCTCGTGCAGTCCTGCTCCTCAGCATCGGCATCGTCTACGTTCCGTTAAACGCTGCCGACCCACAGCTCGCTCCGGTGCCACTCACCGCACTCCTCGCCGCAGCGATCGTAATCGCCTCCGTCGTGAAGGACCCCATAGAACTCGCTGCCAACCGAACCCTGATTCTCGGGTCTCTCGGTGCGCTCAGCACCCTCGCGTTCTCGGCCGGGGCGTTGCGTTCGAACCTTCTCACCAACCAACGTGCGTTCGGCGATATCGCCGCACAGTACAAAGACACTCAGGTCACCAGCGGTTGGCTGTTTGCGGTCGCCGGCGCCGCACTCGTGCTCATCGGAGCGATATCGATGTGGGCGAAACGGCGCGACATCATCATGAACAACCGTCGCATCCGTAAACAACGCGAGGCCGCTGAGAAATCCAAGCGAGAACTCGAAGCTGCCCTCAGCCGCAGCTAACACCGGCCGTCTGCCCGAATGCAGTTCGACGACACACCTTGAGGTGATTCCAAGGCGCCGTGATACCAAGGCGCCCAACGTATGCTTCGTTCGGCGCTGACCGCCGGCAGATGCC
>BDTL01000192.1 GCA_002898115.1 bacterium BMS3Bbin02
ACCGCCGTTGGCGACGGCAAGATGGTCCGGATTGACGCCAGTCCAATCGGCGACAAGCCGGGCCAATTCCTTCTGCCCCACCGGGTAGTTTGTGACGACTTCGTTCAGGTCATCGTGGAAGACATCGAGCATCTGCTGTGGCGGGAAGTACAAATTGTAGAGGTAGGAATGGTCGGTGATGCCGTAGCGCCAGTACGAGCCGTGCAGCTCTTGGATGCGGTCGAACTGGGCGTCACGATCGAGAAAGAGGAACTCCGCGGTGTCGAGGTCGCGGTGGTCATCGATCTCGTACCAGCGACTCTCGGATACATCGACGGCAGCAAAATCCTTCAATGCGCCTTCAGCTATAGCATCGCGGAAGATATTCTCGTAGTAGCTGTGGACATCACCAGCCTCAATGGCAGCGCAAAGGCGCGGGACGATGTGCTCCCTCAAAGCCTGCTCCCGCAGCAAGTAGATGTTGACCGTCTTGAACGCGTCGGTCGGATCAAACGTGTGTCCCTGCTCGGATCCGAGTACGAAGGTCGCAATCATATGCCTTTCGGTCCGGCGAACAACCGTGCCAGACAGGGGTGGGTGAAAGGGTGCTACGGCAGCGCTACTACCCGGAACCGCAAGCAACGCCGCAATAGCGTCCGGATCGAATACGACGTCAGCTTCGAGTAGCAGAACGTCCTCATCGAGGTATTGTCGGGCGTCCCATAGCGAGCGGATGTTGTTCGTGGTGTCGAAGTCCGGCGCGTCGACGTATCGGATGTCAACGTTGGCGAATCGTGAGCCGATACGGTCGCGGACTGCCTGGCTCTTGTAGCCGACCACGATGACGGCCTCGGCAACGCCATTCGTCGCGAGGCCCCGGAGTGCGCGCTCTAGCAGCGGTTCACCACCCACCTCGACCAAGCACTTTGGCATGTTAGAAGTTAGCGGTGCGAGGCGGCTTGCCTTGCCTGCGGCCAGAATGACCGCGCGGCGAACGGCCCGGGGTTTGTCGGGGTCCGAATCCGGTCTGGCGCTGTTTCGCCCCACTACGACCGCCTCGCCATGAGGCTCACTATCTATGCCTCCGCTACGGCGGCAGACATCAAGCGTCCGTCTGGGTTCGACGAGGTGAAGTACTCACGCAGGCGGTCGATGCCGTCGTTGTAGCGGTCGTTGCAGAACGCTAGTCGCAGATCGTGAGGGACGCCGAAGTCCGTCCCCGGAACGACAGCCACGTGGACCCTCTGGAGGATATCCCTCGCCAGTTCCTTCGACGAGGCGAAGCCGTGGTCCGCGTTCCACGCTTCGCAGCGCAGGAGGGCGTAGAAACCGCCTTCAGCGGCAATCGGCTCGCACCCGGTGCCTTGGAGCCGCTCCGTCGTGTACTCCGCTCGCGACCGGTAGACGCTCGTGAGATGGGCCGGACTCTCCTCGTCCGCGAGCGCAGTGATCATCCCGTGCTGGTAGCAGGGGTCCGTGCAGAGCAGCGTGTGTTGCTGGATGACTCTCAGGTTGGTTTGCAGTTCCTCGGGGAGGATCGCGAAGCCGACGCGCTTCGTGTACATCCGATAGCCCTTGGAGAAGCCATTCGTCACGATTGTCATGTCCCGGCGCTCCGGGAACAGCGCCAGAGCGGAGCGGAACTCGTCGTAGAACATCACGTTGTTATAAATCTCGTCGTTCAGGATGTACGCGTTGCCATCAACGATGTCGTAGATCTGCCGCATTTCGTCGGGCGTGACAATGTTGCCAATCGGGTTACCAGGCGAGTTGATAACCACCAGCGACGTTCGTTCCGGCGAGAAGCTCCGGCGGAACGAGTCCATATCGACGCGCTTGCTGTCGATGTCGATGTCGTAGAACTTGACCGTTGCGCCAGCGAGCGTCGCACAGTACATGTAGAGGGCGTAGTAGGGGCGAGGGATCATGATCTCGTACTGGGGCCCTGACACGAGCTGGAAGATGTTGCGGAAGATGGGCGAGGTGCCGGTGTTCACGATGACCTGGTCAACCGAGACGTTTGCGTTGTGTCTTTGGCTGTAGAACTCGGCGATGGCCTCGCGGAGCTCCGGAAGTCCCTCTGGATAGACGCGACGCACGAAGTCCGGGCTCCGAAGCTTGTCCACCATCTCATCCAACACGGCTGCGGGCATCGGCAGCTCTGGCACACCGATCGTGAGCTTGAGGACATCGGCGCCGGTTTCGATCAGCTTATCGGCGAGTTCGTCGAGGACGAACATTTGAAACTCAAGGTCATTCGGCATCAGGTCTCTGATTGTGCGCGGCAAGTAGCCCTCCCAAAGCTTGGTCCGGCTAACCCGAGAAAATCCGGCGCCGTTCTCGCCCAACATACACGGAATGGCGGGCATCTTGGAATCAGAGGTTGAGTTGGTGGGTGCCCATGTGGATGCTCCAGCGCACACGACGTTCCTGCTACTGGAAGTAGATTCAGCGAGTCAGATTGAGGAGGCGCTGGCGCCGGTGATCGACATCGGTTGGGCTGAGACCCGTCCCGTGGTGGACTTCGCCGAGGTCATGGGCCGTGTAACCGAACGTATCTAACACCGCCGCCACCACCACCACCGCCGCCGCCACCAACCCCGCCCATAACGGCACTCATGGGGGTAATCGTGTCAAACGATTTCGGGATATGGGGGTAATCGAGGGGCGGCTCAGTACTGCCGTATATGCGCGGTCGGCAGGTTTGGGTTCGCGACCACACCGCGTCCACATGACAGTGAAAAGCGCTGAGAGCTGGCGCGAAACAATGAGACGCTAGAAGGGTCTCTGACCGGGCACTTCACGGCGATCGCTCTGGTCGTGGGGGCGCGCGATAAGGCCCTCGGAAACCTTCACACGGCAGAAGTCACTGGTTCGATCCCAGTAGTGCCCACCATCAGAATCCCCTGTAGAACTGGGGTTCTTCAATGTCTACAGGGGTTTCTGCCACCCGTGGGACCCCGACTTCGGATTCCCCGCAATAGCCGCAAATAGCTCGAAATAGGCGGGCGCCGCGGACACTTCGCGGACACCCGGGCTACCGAGTGTGCTTAGGTTCGGGTGTAGTACCTCATCGACCCACCGAGGACGCCCTGATGGCAATGCCCGACGCAGACATTCGCTTAGTGGCCAGGCACGACGCAACGCACGCCGCGATCGGGTGGTGGTTGATCGCCCAGAGGGGGTGGACCTTCCGATGAGTGTGGAGGTCGCGGCGACGATCCAGGCGGTATCGACCGTGGTCCTTGTGGCGGTGACGATCGCCTATGTAATGCTTACGAATCGGCTAGCTAAAACTGCGAAGCAATCCCTTGAGCTCGCTGTGTTGCCACGTCTGATCATTGAAAGGGGGGCGTGCGGGGAAGAACAGTGGCGGGTTCCTAGAAGTAGAAGCGATCCTTAAGAATGTCGGGCAAGGGCCTGCGGTTGATGTCCAGTTCATGGCCGCGATCTCAAACGTCGACCCGGGTTCAAGGCCCGATTTCGAAATAGATCCAACGGGGCCGCGGAAAGGAATTACTTCGGTGGCTCCCGGCATGCGTTCCCCAGCCGCGAGTCAGGAAGGGTTGCCGCAGCCCACGATGCACTCGATCATCTTCAGCGGCGACGATATTGACGAGGATGTCCAGGCAGTCGTCGACAGCAATTCCCAGATGAAACGCGTGTTTGCTGTTGTGCGATTCAGTTCGGTTACTGGGACGCGATTCGAGACGCGGAAGTCTGAGGCCGGGATTGAAGCAACCGAGAAGCTCCTGGAGGCTCGGAGCCGATGGAGAGCGTTTCGCAGCGCCAAGAGGTAGGCGCATCGGTTGATGGTCTAGTCGCCGCCCTAAGGGTTCGGTTCGGGGGGAGCCGTTGGCGGTGGAGCGTCGACTGGCCCGAGAACGACGTCGCTATTGAATCCGAAGAGGAGTTCCGCTTCCCAGTTAGCTGCCTCAAGGTCAGCGTATCGAACCGCCACGGGATTCTGACCAGGGATGTCGATCGAATAGAAGTCGCTCGGGGGGAGTCCCTCCACGGTGAATTCGAAGATGCACGTTGGTCGGTAGATGATTCCGATTTCCGGGGAAGGGGGCCTCGACACGGTCGGTACGTAGGCAGCGTGCCCGCCAACCAGCTCACCCAATCCAACGATGTTGCCGGAGCCGTCTGAGACTACGACTTGGGCGGATTGGTACAGCCCGCTGTATTCTGAACCGATGCCTCGGTTGCAGGGGAGAGAGGTCATAATCCGGCGAGTAGCTGGGAGCGTCTCCTTGTAGCATTTAGAGCGGAACGTTTCGTCGGCGAATCCGGCGCAGTTGACTCCCTCCTCACGGTATGCGCCAGCGCGCGCTTGGGCTATCACTGCTGCGTTCCAGGCGACTGCTCCAACATCGGTTACAGCGACTACTCCGTCGATCGTATACTCAGCGGAGTCGTTCGTGTTCGAGGGTGAACACGCCGCGCCGACAAGCGTAAGAAGTAAGGCGAAGACAACGAGTCTCTTTATGCGATCACCGTAACGGAATGGCGTCCGCCCGTGCCACTCAGTGCGGATCGCAGACACCCAACGACCAATGGGATGAGTCGGGTGCCGTGCCCCCGCAGGAGGGGTCTACTGGCACCCAGGCCGAAGAGTGCCATGTTTAGTGCCTCAGCCGGTGGAGGTCGGTGAATTCGTCACCTTCACCAAGGACCCGGGCGCCGCGTTCTCAGCCTTGGGTTGGCACTGGTACCGGGCTGGCTATTCGCCGTACTGGTTGACCATCGACGATGGACGGGTGGTTTAAATCGTCGAGCAATACCTGTCGTGACGCCAACGTTGAGGGAGCCTACGTGGGCTGCCTATGACGTCGCTGCAATGCCAACGGATCGACCCTCGGTGACCGTGGATAGTACGCTCCGGGTTCGCCGCATGGACCGGTCGGCGTGTTCTGTATGGGAGGTTTGTCATGGGTTCAGCGAACATTCAAGGTGATCTTTGGGGCCGTGAGCCGGGGGATTGGGCGGACCTCCAGGAGGTCCTGCATGCACCGCTTTGGGAGGCGATGTTCGATGCGACCGGCGTTGCACACGGGTCAAGGGTGCTCGACGCCGGCTGCGGTGGAGGTGGGGCAAGCGTGCTCGCTGCTGGTAGAGGGGCCCTGGTGAGCGGTCTGGATGCTTCCGAACCATTGGTTGACGTAGCGCGCAGCCGGGTTCCTCAAGGTGACTTCCGTGTCGGCGACCTGGAGTCGCTTCCCTTCGCAGACGGGTCGTTTGACTCGGTGATCGCTGCTTCTTCGGTCCAATATGCCGACGACCGGGTAGCCGCGCTCCGAGAACTTGCCCGCGTTACTGCGTCCGATGGTCTCGTTGCAGTTGGGCTATGGAGCACTCCCGACCGAGTCGACTATCGGGTTGTCTTTGCGGCTGTCCGAGATGTGCTACCTGGGCCACCTCCAGGTGATGGCCCGTTCGGACTATCCGACCCGGGTGCACTCGAGGGCCTTATTGCAGCTGCGGGCATGAGAGTGATTGCAGACGGAGAAGCCGACTG
>BDTL01000193.1 GCA_002898115.1 bacterium BMS3Bbin02
TTGCTAGCGCCTCGGCTACTTCGGGGTGGATAACGAGAGCCGGGTTCATATTCTTTCCTTTTCAGTGATCGCGTCCGGGTGCTCGGACGCAGCTATCTCGGGTGCGGACTGCGATGCGCCGACTCGGTTGAGTGCATGTGCTGCTAGCCGGGCGCCGAGCGCGACAGCTTTGCGAAGTGTGTCTCCCTTGCAGAGACCGGCGAGGGTGCCTGCGATCAGCGAGTCGCCTGCGCCGGTCACGTCGCCGTGAACAGCGTCGATCGCACGGCAGTGACCGGACCCCCGAGCGTTCGCCCACGAAGCGCCGTTCGAACCGTGGGTAACGACGGCGGCCTTGTGCCCGAGACCGACGAGCTGCAACGCTGCATTGTCCGTCGGGGCGGTCCTGCGGCCGAGAAGTACCGCGGCCTCATCGACATTGCAGAACACCAGGTCAAATCGCAAGCCGGCAATGCGACTAGCTTTCTGAACGCTTACGGCGTCTGCCGTTATCAGGATTCCTGCCGCGCGACTGGCCTCAAGTGCTGATGCCGCGACGGTTGGCGGTAGGTTGGCGTCAATGAACATCCACGACACCCGGCTCATCAATGAAGCGTGCGGGCGGATACTTTTCCATGTGATGTCGTCGAGGATACCCATGTCGCTAAGGCCCATAACAAGGCTGCCTGTAGGATCAATGACGGCGGTATAGGTGCCTGTGGACGCTCCGTTTTGGATGGCAACCGCACTGCAGTCGACTCCGGAACGTGACGTTGCATTGACCACCGCATGTCCGCGGCTGTCATCACCGATCGGACCCGCCAGAATCGCCCGCGTGCCGGTGGACGCAATAGCTTCGGCAACATTGCGTGCCACACCGCCCGGGGTCTCCGTGGCGGCCCCGATGTTGGATGTCCCGGGTATGAATGGAGCCGAGAGCCGGAACGTGACATCTGTGTTGATGCCGCCGATGCACAGCACAGCGTCCTCCGGTGTGTTCAGAATGTACGCCCGACCCTCTATGTATCCCTTGGCCTGTAACGATCGGATGTGAGATGCGACGGTTGAGCGGCTGATCCGGAGGCGAGCCGCAAGGCTTTGCTGGGAGAGGAAGGGGTTGTCCTGGAGCGCATCCAGGAGACGACGCTCTTGCGGTGTCGGATCGACCATGAGCACACTGTACCATCAACATTTGTCTACTGGCTAAACAAATGTTGAAGCGTCAAGTGTCAGTCGCTAAGCGTTCCTTCGCTCGCGAAATGAGGCGACGTTAGTGCGGTTCGCGCACGGCGCGGAGCAGAAGCGTTTGCTGGCGTTGCGTGTCGTGTCCACGAACACATTCGTGCAGCCAGTTGCAACACATGACCCGAGCCGACCGTGGTCGTGCTGTGAAGCAACCATTGCGAGCCCCATTGATGTGTACGCTCGCAGCTTTGTCAGGACCGGGAACTCGTCGCTTGTGTAGTGAAAATGGACACCACCGTCGTCGTGGTCGACAAGTCTTGGTTCAACCCGCGAGTCGTTGAGTAGTCCGTTGATGAGCTCAACTTTCTCCTCTTCACTGTCGGCCATGAAGACGTCCCGAAGGTTCGCCGCCAATGCCGCTACTTCGGCGAGATCGCGACGGCGCACAACGGTTGAATTCGTGAATCCGCGCGACACAACGAACTCGTCGAGTTGTTCGAACGTGATCTCCTCATTGAACAGATTGACGAGATCTCGTGCCAGCATGACCGGCACGTCGGTGTAGTGCGCATAGTTCAACTGTTCCCTCACCTGTAATGGCCTTATCAACTATACCCGTTACGGGACGAAAACCGGGCCGCTCCGGACCGCTTCGCCGGTTGATGAAGGTGGTTACCCCCGGGGAACATCTTTCCACGGGAGATCTTTGTCGACCCGTGGTTCACCGGGGAGGCCGAGGACACGCTCGCCCATGATGTTCTTCATGATCTCGGAGGTCCCACCTTCTATCGAGTTTGCTCGTGAACGTAAGAATCGGCGCCGCGGGTCGGAATCGCGTTCACGAGCACCCTCGGGGATGACGAAGGAGTAGTCGTCGTAGAGCATCGCGGTCGGGCCGAGAAGGTCAGTCGCCATTTCGAAGATCTTCTTGTTGAGGTCGGCGAATATCAGCTTCCCCGTCGAACCCTCGGGACCCGGAGTGCCGGTAGTTCGGTTCTGGTATGCACGAACGTTGGTGAGACGAGCCGCCTCGGCCTGCGTCCAGAGTTTCATGAGGGCGTCTCTACTGCCCTCGGTCTCGGAGTTCCGCCACACGTCAAGCAGCTCTCCGATCGCACCGGAGTTGCGCGGTGCAATGGCGCCGCCCAATGCGACGCGTTCGTTCATCAGGGTCGTCAATGCCACGCGCCAGCCATCGCCGACATCACCGATACGCATTGAATCCGGGATTCGGTGATCGGTGAGGTAGACCTCGTTGAACTCGGCTTCACCGGTGATTTGACGCAATGGTCGAATATCAACCCCCGGGGCCTGCATATCCATCAGGAAGTAGGTCATGCCGCGATGTTTCGGAGCTGTTGGGTCGGTGCGAGCAATCAGCATGCCCCACTTTGCAACGTGGGCAACGGTCGTCCACACCTTCTGGCCGTTCAGCACCCACTCGTCGCCATCACGGATTGCCCGTGACGACAGGCCCGCGACATCGCTGCCGGCGCCCGGTTCCGAGAACAACTGGCACCCAATATCCTCGCCGGTGAAGAGGGGACGAAGGCGAGCCTCCTGTTGCTCTTCGGTACCG
>BDTL01000194.1 GCA_002898115.1 bacterium BMS3Bbin02
TCGCCCGTCCGAGACGCTCGGCTGCTGCAAGACCCGCCGCCGGGTCGTCTCTGATCGCCGCGCGGAGGGCCAGGAAATCTTTCGAACCTCCACCCTCCACCAGATAGGCCATCAGGGTGATGGGTGCTCCCGCAAAACCAATGAGGGCGACATCGGCGGGTAACCGGTCACGGACAAGGCGAATCGTGTTGGCCACGTGGGACACTCGATCAGGAGTGAGCTCGGGCAGGTCTGCGATCTGGGCAAGGCTCATCGGCGTCAACCGCGGCCCGGGATCGAAGGTCATCTCCACACCGACCGCTTCCAGTGGAGTCATAATGTCTGCAAAGAGGATCGCCGCATCAAAGCCGAACCGGCGAATCGGTTGCAGCGTTATCTCGGCCGCGACTTCCGGGGTTCGCACAGCCTCCTGGAAGCTGTGCTTCGTCCGCAACTCTCGGTACTCGGGCAGGAAGCGGCCTGCCTGGCGCATCATCCACAACGGCGGGGAATCCAACGGCTCTTTGCGTAGCGCGGCGAGAAGTTTCAAGACGCAAGCCCGTGGATTGCAGCGACCAGGATGTCCGCCGCCCTGTCGATGACTTCGTCTGTATGCGACGCCGTGAGAAACATTGCTTCGTACGCCGACGGCGGTAGCATCACTCCCCCGTCTAGAGCTGCCTGGAAGTACTGAGCGAATGCATCCGTATCGAGACGAGCCGCGTCTTCCCAGTTCTCCACCGTGTCAACGCCGAAAAACACGGTGAGCATCGCACCAACACGCTGCACACAGCCGAGCACACCGGCCTCAGCCAGGGCATCCTCTAGACGACTCTGTAGATGACTGCCACGTCGTTCGAGGTCGCTATAGAGCGCGTCGTCTACCCGCAGTTTGCGCAACGTCGCAAGCCCGGCGGCGACGGCAATCGGGTTCCCGGCTAACGTTCCCGCCTGGTACACACCACCGTCCGGCGAGATAAGCCGCATCAGGTCCGCCCTGCCACCATATGCCGCGGCTGCGGCGCCGCCCGCGACGATCTTCCCCAGACAGGTGAGATCCGGTGTGATTCCGTAGCGCTCCTGAGCCCCACCTCGTGCCACCCTGAAGCCCGTCATGACCTCATCAAAGATCAACAACGCGCCGTGCTTGTCACAAAGCGAGCGAAGGCCGTCAAGGAACCCTTCGGCCGGCGGAACCACCCCCATGTTGCCGGCAACAGGTTCAACGATGACACACGCGACATCCCCCGGGGTGAGTGCCTGTTCGACCGCGGCGAGATCGTTGTAGGTGACGACGCGTGTCGTCGCAACGGTGCCGGCCGGCACTCCGGGACTGTTGGGCTCACCAAACGTTGCACCACCCGAACCCGCCTGCACAAGGAACGCGTCGGCGTGTCCGTGGTAACAGCCCTCGAACTTAACGATGACGTCGCGCCCGGTCGCACCTCTAGCGAGACGGGCTGCCGACATGGTCGCTTCGGTCCCCGAGTTCACCAGACGGACAACCTCGATCGACGGTACCAATTCGGTGATGAGCTCGGCGACTTCGACCTCGCCCGGAGAAGGCGCACCAAACGATGTTCCGTCAACAACAGCATCGGTGACTGCTTTGACCACCGCTTCGTCGGCGTGCCCATAGATGATGGCGCCCCACGACGAAATGAAGTCGATGAGCCGGCGTCCTTCAACCGTCTGGAGATAGGCGCCGGACGCTGACGCGATGAACGGAGGCGTGCCCCCGACTGCCTTGAAGGCACGGACCGGAGAGTTCACACCACCCGGCATGACTGCTGTGGCGCGAGCGAACCACTCTTGTGAGTTCATTTCAATGCCTCTGCGGCGTCGACAGCGAAGTAGGTTGCGATCACGTCGGCGCCGGCTCGGACAATGCCGGTGAGCGATTCCATCATCACCTGCTCACCGTCGATCCATCCGTTGGCAGCGGCAGCCTTGATCATCGCGAACTCCCCGGACACCTGGTACGCCGCGACGGGTGTGTCGACAGTGTTTCGTGTTTGGCGGATGATGTCCTGGTAGGGACCGGCAGGTTTCACCATCACAATGTCCGCCCCGGCGGCGACATCTTCGAGAACTTCCGCCCGGGCCTCGCGGCGGTTGGGTGGGTTCATCTGATGCGACCGGCGGTCGCCTGACTCCAGAGACGAATCGACAGCGTCGCGAAACGGGCCGTAGTACGAGGATGCGTACTTCACCGCGTGAACACACATCGCGACGCTCTCATGGCCGGCACTGTCGAGGCTGTCGCGGATCGTGGTAACCCGTCCGTCCATCATGTCCGACGGTGTGATCACCTGCGCCCCGGCATTCGCATAGGCGACGGCGGCATTGGCCAGGAGGGGCAGGGTTGCATCGTTATCGACGATCCCGTCCACGACGACGCCGCAGTGACCATGGTCGGTGTATTCGCAGAGACAGACGTCGGCCCACCGTACGAGTTCCGGGGCGACTGCGGCAACGGACTCAATGGCGCGGGGGACGGGTCCCGCCGGATCCCATCCGGAGGTCCCCTCCGCGTCCTTCGTGTCCGGAATACCGAAGAACATGATGCCGCCAACACCGGCATCCTGTGCGCGTCGCGCGACCTCAGACAGCACATCGACCGACATCTGGTTGTTCCCCGGCATTGACGGAATCGGACGCGACACACCGGTGCCGGAAACGATGAACACGGGTAGGACGAATTGTGCAGGGTCGAGGCGGGTTTCGGCGAACTGCCGACGAAGGGCCGACGTCATCCGAAGACGACGTCCACGACGGGATGGAAACGCGGTCATGGCGATGTCTCTTTCTCTCGGAGTTTGCTCACTGTCGCGGCGACCAGCCCGAGGAATCCTGGCCGGTCCGGAACAGCGTCTGGTGTTATCCCATGTTCGCGCAAAGCAGCGCTGGTCGTGCCGCCGATCGCTGTCACCACAAGGCCGGTGAACGGGCGGGCGGAAACCCACCCGTGCACGGCGCTCGGACTTGCAAACATGACGGCATCGACCGGATCACCACCGGGTGCGACCGGCGCGACTCTGTAGACCTCGTGCGCCGTGACATGGGCAGCGCTCCGTTCGAGCAACGTCTGCATGGCTTGCGCCGTCCCGCCGGCATGCGGGTACACAACCCGCTTATCGACGATGGTGGAAACGAGGAGAGTCGCAAGTTCAAGCCCACCGCCGGTTCCCACACCAATGATGGTGGCACCGGCGGCTCGAGCGGCCTTTGCGGTAGCTTCACCGACGGCGAGGACCGAGAGCCCGTCCATGCCGTCGGGCCACACGACTGCCACCGGACGCTGGCTCGTGAGGACAACAAGATCTGCGGCCGCTCCTGCAGCCCGGACTTCTTCGGTCACGGTCTGGTCCGTTGCATGGACTTCGATGCATGCCAGCTCCACCGGCTGACAGCCGGCAACATCCAGGGGACCGGCGAGCTGGTCGTAGCGGTCCGCGCTCGTTGTCACGGCAACGCGGGGACGGCTTGGCAAAGGAGCCGAACTCAAAGGCGGAGCTCCTCGATGAGAGCCGCAACGGCAGCTTTCCCCGAGGCTCCTGTCACAACCGCGCGGCGTGGACCCTTGTCATCGTCGTTGAACCCGTGCATGGTGATGCTCCGGTCACCTGCAACTGCGTACGCAGCGAGCGCTGAGCGACACCCGGCCCCTGTCTCGCTCAGCAGCAACCGCTCTACCTCCGTAACAACCCGAACGCGGGGATCGTCAATCGCCGCCACCAGCTCAAGGGCATCGGTTCCAGCGATCGTCTCCACAGCTAGCGACCCCTGGGCCGGTGCGGGGATCATGGTTTCAAGCGTGAACTCTTGCGCAACGTCGCTCCCCCGCCCAAGACGTTCAACACCGGCCGCAGCGAGAACGGCGGCAGCGACCTCACCATCGTGGACCTTCCTAATCCGGGTGTCGACGTTGCCGCGAAGCTCAACGAATTCCAAGTCGGGGCGAAGTACAGCCAACTGGCTGCGTCGGCGAGGGCTGCCGGTTCCGACGACAGCACCGCGATCGAGATCATCGAGTCGGCTTCCCACGAGCACGTCAAAGGGATTCGCCCGCTGCGGAAAGGCAGCAATCGTGACCCCTTCGGGTGATTCCGTTGGCAGGTCTTTGCAGGAATGCACCGCGGCATCGACGCGCCCATCCACAAGGGCGTACTGGAGCGATCGCACGAAAGCACCCATTTCGGTAAGGGCAGCAACGGGACTGTTTCGGTCGCGATCGCCGGAGGATTCGATAGTGACAACGGTGACAGTGAGCCCAGGGTGTGCGCGCCTGAGTTCCCTGGCGACCCATTGCGTCTGTGTAAGGGCTAACTCGGATCCTCTAGTCGCGAGCCGCAGCTCAGGCATCATCAACACCGAAGGCACGGGCAATGACGTCCGATGCTTCGTTGCCCTCTTCTCCTGACGAGAGATACGAGACCGGCCTATGAAGAATACGTTTCGAGACCGTCGAGGCGAGCTGCTCAAGCACCGCGCGGTCCTCAGGGTTTGAGAGCCGACCAACGAACCTGTCTACCTCCTCAGCAACCGCACGGCGTGCCTCAATCATGATCGCCGAGATAACCGGCCCGGCCTTTTCGTGATTACGCACCCGTGAAATTGCTTCGGCAGCAGCGTCCGCGATCACGTAGTCCGCAGCGAACGAGCGCGGCGATCGCCGAGCTCGATCCGCGAGTTCGTCAATACCTACGTACCGGATCCCTTGCACATCACCCGGTTCAAAGTCCGGCGGCATTGCGAGATCGACCAGCGTCAGAGGTTTCGTCCTACCGCTGATCGCGGAGCGCATTTCCGACACGGAAAACAGACGCTGCTGTGCCGATGTTGCCGACACGACCGCTGGGAACGCATGCAGCGCATCGCCCGCGTCTGACATCGGGTGCACTTCAACGCCTTCAATGACGAGTTCGTCCGGGCGCCGAACGTAGATGGCAATCATCGGCGGCGCGGGCAAGTATTGCAGAGCTGTCACTACGGACCGCGCCATCGTCCCGGCGCCAAAGACGGCAACCTCCCCGTGAGGTCCGACCAGTTGCGCCACGATCGCTGCAAAGGAGCCGTGAGGTGACTCGGGAAGCTCTTCGCGAGCCGCCCGACCTGCGCTGATCGCCCCCTCAACCAGTGAGCGG
>BDTL01000195.1 GCA_002898115.1 bacterium BMS3Bbin02
TCTCCTTGTCGCGGTCCCTCATGCAATCGTAGAGAAGAGCCGCGGAACGCAACTGTCGGTAGTAGGTACGAGGCTTATCAACCTGTGCAGTACCTGCGATGCCGAGAGCATCGAACAGTGGCAAAGGAACCGCCCCAACCCGCTGCTACCGCGCGTCCTGCCTACCGTCGGTGATGTCGACGATGTGCTCAGTGAGTAAGGGGACGATACTCCGCGACCCGCGCCCGTCGGATGTTGTCGGCATCGTCGACATCTACAACCACTACGTAGCCACCTCAGCAGTGACATTCAACGAGAAACCATGGACGGTCGAAGCCACACGGGAGTGGATGGAGAACCACGACAACACCGGCCCGTGGCAGATGTTGGTGGTGGCGGAGGCAGTCAGTGGAGAGCCAGTCAGTGGAGAGCCAGTCAGTGGAGACATTCTGGGTTATGCCTTCTCCGGTGCGTTCCGGGATAAGGACGCCTACCGGTATTCCTGCGAGACGACCGTGTACGTTGCGCCGACCGTGACCGAGCAGGGGATCGGGAAGCAACTGCTCGGGGATCTCGTCCACCGGTTACGCGCTGTTGGGGCACACAGAGCATATGCCGTCATCGCGGTACCGCACGATACGTCGGTAGCCTTGCACGCCGTCGCTGGATACAAACATGTCGGCACCATGGACGAGGTCGGGCACAAGTTCGGTGAGTGGCGCTCCACCGAGCTGTGGGAGTGCCGGTTAGCGTGACGGTATGTCCGCTCGCCCCAGCACATGTTCAACCGAAATTGTGAGGATGACGCGGTCAGGGTTGGCCCCCGGGACACGGTAGCGGCGTTCGTAGGCAGCCACGGCTTCGCCAATCGTGATCTCATCTGAGTGCACCGCTGCCGAGCCTTCAAGGGACAGCCACCGACGGCCATCTATCTGGCACACCGAGGCGAACCCTGAGCGTTCGACGTTTTTCACCTTCTGCGAGCCCGCGTTGGTGAGGATCCGCACCAGGCCGGATTCGTAGGTGAATGCGATCGCGACACTGTGCGGCCGCCCGGAGGCCGACAATGTTGTGAGCGTTCCTAGGTGTCGCTCTGTCAGAAACACCAGTTCTGTGGGTGACAGCGATTCTGGATGACGTGGCATGAGGCACCGATCGGGTGAGGAGCGGGTTGCGGTGGACTCCGAGGTTACCGGCAGTTCGATCACGTGGCGGCGGCATGCGAACATGACCCGATGAATCCCACCCGCGAAACCATTGAAGCGTATTACCGGAGTCTGCAATCAGATCTGTGTGATCGGTTGTCGCTACTCGATGGGGCCGCTTCATTCGGTGTTGATGAGTGGCAACGACCCGAGGGCGGAGGCGGCACGACACGTGTCATGTCCGCCGGCAACGTATTTGAGAAAGGGGCCATCAATGTCTCGGCCGTATATGGTCCGATACCGCCCGAGCTGGGGGAGAATTTCGGCGCGACCGGTGAGCAGTTCTTTGCCACAGGAATATCGATGATCTTTCATCCGCGCAACCCGTTTGCGCCAACGATGCACGCCAACCTTCGCTACCTCGAGATTGAGAACAGCGCAGCATGGTTTGGAGGTGGCCTTGACCTCACGCCGTACTACCTGTTCGAGGAAGACGCAGAGCACTTTCACTCGGTGTGTCAACGCGCATGCGCTGGTCATACCGTCGCCGACTACGCCACGATGAAACGAGCCTGCGACGACTATTTCTTCCTACCTCACCGCGGCGAGGCGCGCGGAATCGGCGGACTCTTTTATGACCGCCACTCGGATGATCTCCACGGGCAGTTCGTCTTCCAGCGAGAGCTCGGCGACACGCTGTACGAGAGTTATGCACCCATTCTGGAGCGGCGGCGAGACACACCGTTCGAGGAGAAACACCAGCGTTGGCACCGGGTTCGTCGTGGTCGTTATGTCGAGTTCAACCTGGTGTGGGACCGGGGTACGAAGTTTGGCCTGCAGACCCGAGGCCGGACAGAATCAATTCTCGTTTCGATGCCGCCGGAGGTGTCATGGGAGTACGCATCCGCACCTGAGGAAGGGACCCCGGAGCGCACGTTGCTCAATCTTCTCACCGGCGAGCCGAGAGATTGGGTACGGTAGATTCGAAGTCCGCGCCGCGGGGCGATAATCTAGCTTGAAACTTCCCCTACCAGCGGAGTGCTTGCCCATCGCTGACGTACGACTGTCCGGAATAACGTTTGCCCACCCGGCAACGCCATCTGACGTCCGTGCGTCGATGGCGGTGAGCAGGGACGAGCTTGTCGGCGCGTATCGAAGGCTGGCAGACACCGGGGAGCAGGCGTTCATCCTGTCGACATGCCTTCGGTTCGAAGTGTTGGTGCCGGGCGACGCGGCAGACCTCGAACGTGTCCTCAAGACACTGCACGGCGAGTGGGCTGAGACTGAGACCGGACTTGAGCGTTCCGATGGCGAAGCCTTACACCACATCTATAGGGTCGCGTCAGGCGTCGAGTCGCCGGTGATCGGAGAAGTTGAGATTCTCGCCCAGGTACGAGAATCGTTGGGTGTTGCTCGTGAGTCGGGTGTACTCCACGGGTCCTTCCGCTCACTGGTTGAGGGGGCGATCAGCGCAGGGCGGGCGGCTCG
>BDTL01000196.1 GCA_002898115.1 bacterium BMS3Bbin02
ATGACCGAACCCGCGGGTGTGAAACCCTCCGAGAGATGGCCGACCACGGCGAACAGTGCGATGACAGCTATGAGAACTACACCTGGCCAGGCATTCGCGGCAAGCATCGACCAACTGGTGGCGGTTGAGGATTGTACCGCGTCGAAGGCGAGCGACGCGGTAGCGACGCCGGCCCCGATAAGAATGAGAACTCGTGACGGATGCATCGAGGATACGTTACTAGGGCTCGCGCAGAGGGCTAGATGGGCGGAAGGTTCACCACCGCGCGCAGCGCTGCCGGGTCATCGTCGGGGTGGACGATCACCTGGTGAGCCGCGACACACCGAGCGCATCGGTACTGAATGGTGTCATCTCCGTGGCTTCGGCTGAGCCCGACAGGGTGCATAACTCCGTTGCACCCTGCCGATCGGTCGCCCGGAACAACATCAACGTGCACGGAACGGAGGCAATGAGGACAATGATCTCTCACCGTGCGACCGCCCGCAGCGACATCGGCTCCGCAGTGGATGCAACGGAAGGCATCGTCTCTCATGATCGGGTTGCGCCGTTTCCGAGCCTTGCCTTGTCGACCCATCGCCAGTCGGAGAATCCGCTTCGCCGGCCAGGTGTGAGCTTCGTGGGGGACGTCAATGCCGATGCTGGAGGCGTATGCTGCTATTTCGACCTTGATGTGTTGATCGGCGGCATCGATAGCGGCGGCGAACCGTTTCAATGCCGATCGGTTCAGCGCCGCCGCGGCTACGAGCTCTTCGGCAGTTCGGCCTCTGAGCATGTCGGTCTCAGGCGAGCGTGATGGCGCCATTGCTTATGTCCGCGATCTTGACGAGCGCCTCAACGTCCCACGACCTGGCCTCAAGACGGCTACGTCCACCGGTGAACGTCTTTTCGATGACAAAGATGAACTTGACGACTTCGCAGCCCGCCTCCTCCACGATCTCACCAAGAGCCTCGGCCGTACGACCGCCCGACAGGAAGTCATCGACCACGACGATGCGAAGTCCCGGACGAAGCTGGCGGCGTGCCACTTCGACCCGGTATTCGACCCCCTTTGTTGGAGACACTACCTCGCGACCGAATGCGTATCTCTGGGCGGCACCAACGTATTTCTTGGCGTAGACACATGGGATGTCGGTGATGAGCGAGGTGGCTAGCGCAGGCGGAATTCCGGAGGCCTCAGCTGTGAGAATCAGGTCAACGGAAACATCTTCAAGCAGTGTTGCGATCTGGCTGCCCACCTGCCGCATAGTGGTTGGGTCGATGCGATGGTTAAGAAAGTCGTCTACTTTGACCAGGTTTCCCTCGACGCGAGCCTGTGCGACGACTATGTCAGCAATGTTCACGGGCGTGAGTGTAGAGGGTAAAGTCGCGCCCATGGCACCCACACCCCTGATTCCAGATCCGACAGCCGACGAACGCCGCAACGCGCGGACTATCTATGCCCGGATCAAGAAGCGATATCCGGTGATGAAAACCGCACTCGAGTACCGGGATGCATGGCAACTGCTCGTATCGACAGTTCTTTCGGCCCAAACCACGGACGAGAATGTCAACAAGGTCGCGCCGAAGTTATTCGCGGAGTGGCCAACACCCGAAGATCTCGCCAACGCTCCGCTGGAAGCCGTTGAACAAGTTGTGTATTCGACGGGCTACTACCGACAGAAAGCAAAATCAGTGGTGTCGCTCGCGGCCGATGTGGTCGACAAGTTCGGTGGCGAAGTTCCCGACAGTCTGGACGATCTGGTGACGCTGCGCGGAGTAGGTCGCAAAACAGCGAGCGTGGTACTCGCCGAGGTGTGGGACCGGCCGGCAATTGCGGTGGACACGCATGTGAAGAGAGTGGCCTCCAGGCTCGGCATCACCGCATATACGGACCCGACGAAAATCGAATTCCATCTCAAGGCGCTGCTCCCGAAGCGGGAGTGGTCGGGGGTTTCAATGAGGATGATCCAATTCGGGCGCGACGTGTGCGACGCCAGGAAACCGCGGTGCGGGGAATGTCCGCTGGCTGATCGCTGCGCCTACGAAACGAAAGCTAGTGATCCGGGGTGATGCGACCCTGGCGGCGAACCGAGTTCGACACAGCCATAGGTCGGATCGCCTGGCCGGCGCTCGGAGCGCTTGCTGCCGATCCGCTGATCAGTATCGTGGACACGGCGTTTGTTGGCCGTATCGGCACACCCGAATTGGCGGCGCTCGGTGTTGCGGCAGCCGTGTTTCTCTTTGCCTTTGCTTTGTTCAACTTCCTCGCATACGGAACCACCCCGCTCATTGCCGGCGCTCTCGGTCAAGGCAACGATGACGAAGCAGCGAAGTTCGCGGGCCAGGCTATTGGCGTCGCAATCGGTCTTGGTGTCATCGGCATGGTCCTGCTTCGCGGTTTCGCAACCGAGATTGTCGATCTTGTCGGTGGTGGTGGCGACACCGTTGTGTTGGCGACCCGCTATGTAACAATCCGCGCCCTTGCACTTCCCGCGATGCTGGTCATAACCGCAGGTCACGGTATTTTTCGTGGGCACGGCGACACCCGGACCCCGTTGTGGATCACGATCGTATTCAACGTGGTCAACGTCGTTCTCGATCCGCTTCTGATCTTTGGCGCGGGTTGGGGCCTTGGTGGCGCCGCGGTCGCGACTGTGATCGCCCAATATGTCGGTGCGGTGCTATTCCTCGTATGGCTTCTTCGTCCGGTCGATACGGTTCCACTGGTCAGCTTCACGCGTCCCAGCTTTGAGACGACCGGGGTGTTCCTGCACGTGGGTGGAGCGATTGTTGTCCGGACGACGTCGCTCCTCATCGCATTCACGGTCGCGACGTCAGTGGCCGCACGACTGTCGTCTGTCGCCGTCGCAGGGCATCAGGTGGTCGGACAGATCTGGTTCTTCCTCGGTTTCGCGATCGATGCGCTGGCGATAGCGGCCCAGACCCTGGTCGCACGGGTGAGAGTGGAACTTGGTCTTGAGGCTGTGCGGAGGTTGACGTTTCGGTTGTTGTGGATGGGGCTTGTTGTTGGGGGTGTATTCTCGGTGCTGCTGATCGCGCTGCGACCGTGGATTGCGCGCTGGTTCACTCAGTCAGAAGCAGTGTTGGCCGAGGTCGACTCGGTGTACCCCATCTTGATCTGGTTGGTGCCGCTCGGGGCCCTGGTGTTCGTGTGGGACGGCATCGCAATCGGCTTCACGTCGCTGCGCTTCATTGCAGGGGCTATGGCAGTCGCAATGGTTATTGCAGTGGCGGTTCTGATGCTGGTCGAGCCGAGGGGGTGGGGTCTACCGGGGGTGTGGTGGGGGATTGCGGCTCTGGTTGTTGTGCGGGCGGTGACGTTTGTTGTGTGGCACGCTGTTGGCCCGCTCCGCGGACGAGATTGAGACCCCGGGTCTCCGGCAACGAGAACGCCAGAAACATCGCAAT
>BDTL01000197.1 GCA_002898115.1 bacterium BMS3Bbin02
CCGACCCCAGCGTGGCAATACTGCCAGTCGTGCTAGCTCCGCGGCCCGAACCCTGCGCTGACGCCATGCGACTTCGACCGTACCTTGGCATCGGATGTGCGGGCGGTGAACCCCACCGGTGAACGCCCGAACGGTAACTCTTCAGCCCGTAGATCCCTCGTATGACCCGAGCGCGGCATCAAGAATGTCGATTCCCTTGTCCAGGTCTTCCGGTGCAACGTTGAGGGGTGGGATAAACCGGATCACGTTGGCGTCAGGACCGCAGTTGAGGATGAACATGTTGTTCTCGCGCGCGTAAGCACCAACGGAGTTCCACGCCTGTGGGTTTGGCGTTCTTCCTTTGCCGACAAGCTCGATACCGATCATAAGACCAAGACCGCGGACATCTCCGATAACGGAGTACCGCGACTGCATCTCCCGAAAACGTGCGAACGCATGTTCCGAGCGCTCCTTTACTCCCGGTATGACGTTTCTGAGTCCATCCACTGTCGCGATTGACGCGGCACACGCAATGGGATTGCCGCCGTACGTTGAACCATGGGAACCCGGTGGCCACGCATCGAGTAGAGCAGACGATGCGCCCACCGCGGAAAGGGGGAAACCGTTGGCGATTGCTTTCCCCATGACGAGGATATCGGGCCGGACGTCGTAGACCTGGGAAGTGAACCACTCGCCGGTGCGCCCGAACCCCGTCTGCACCTCGTCCATCACAAGCTTGATGTTGTGTTCGGTCGCAATATCACGTATTGCCTGGAGGAACTCCCTCGACGCCGGGTAGTAACCGCCCTCACCCTGGAGTGGTTCGATGAGGAAACATGCGACCTCGCCGGGGGTGATCTCGTGTTTGAGTGTGAGCCGCAATTCGTTGAGAGCGAGCTCGTTTGCCGCTTCCTGGCTCATGCCCCATCGGTACGGATGTGGGAACGGGGTGACGAACACCGAGCCGACGAGCGGGTGGTAACCCTGACGGTATGCGGCCTTGGATGTGGTGTACGAGACGGACCCCATGGTGCGCCCATGGAACCCGCCGCGGAACACAATGATGCCCTGTCGCCCGGTTGTCTTGCGTGCAAGCTTGATGGCACCCTCAACCGCCTCGGCGCCGGAGTTCATGAAGAAGAACTTCTCGATGCCATCCGGGGTGATTTCCCGGAGTCGTTCGGCCGCACCGACAAGTGTTTCGTATCGGAACACGCCACCGGCGTGCCAGAGCTTGTCGATTTGGGCGAGCACGGCGGCCTTTACCCCGGGGTGCTGGTGCCCCAGGTTGCCGACCGCGATGCCGCATGCGAAGTCGAGGTACTCGACGCCATCTACAGAAGTGACATACGAACCATTCCCCCCGACGATCTCGATGTCGTTGTCCCATGAGATGACGGGAGCAATGAGGTCGTTGGACCGAGAAACAAGATCGGCCATGGTGGGCTCCTTGAAAAGTCAATTGGTCGATTTAAACGGCTGTGCAGACGGAGCGACAGAGGCGCCCCGCGTTGATCACGAGGTCCCGTAGCTGGGGGCCATTGTGACATATCGCCCAGGGTGGCGAAAACGCCGGACCGTCACCGGGAGCGTCAGGACGGAAATCGGGAGAGTTTCTTCGTGACGAGTGGTATTCCGGTCCCGCTAGGAATGCCCCTGAACGCAGACGGACCGGGCAAACCCTGAGGTCTGTCCGGTCCGTTGTGGGTTGGAATAGTTAGCCGAGTAGTCCGGCGGTTTTCGCTTGCTGCTCGATCCACTCGTAGGTTGGCCGGAGGCCGTCCTCGAGGGTGATCGACGGTTCCCAGCCAAGGACCTCGTTCAAGAAAGTGTTGTCGCTGTTGCGCCCGCGGACGCCTTGCGGGCCGTCGACATGCTCCACGACAAGTTCGGACATTCCGGCGATGTTTGCGATGATCCGAGCCAGCTCGTTGATGGACACCATCCGATCGCGTCCCAGATTGACCGGTGCGTCGTTGAGTCCTTCGGCATCCATAATCTTCTCAAGACCCTCGATGCAGTCATCGATGTGCATGAAGCTTCGTGTCTGCTCCCCGTCTCCCCAGATCTCGACCGGGCCACCCTTGTGGACCGCCACGGCGATCTTGCGACAGAGTGCGGCGGGAGCCTTTTCTCTTCCACCATCCCAGGTGCCGAGGGGTCCATACACGTTGTGGAAGCGGACCGACCGTACCACCGGTAGGCGTCCCTCCATGTTGTAGTAGTGAACAATCTTCTCTGAGGTCAGCTTTTCCCATCCGTAGG
The DNA here is from genome assembly GCA_002898115.1 of bacterium BMS3Bbin02. GTDB lineage: Bacteria > Actinomycetota > Acidimicrobiia > Spongiisociales > UBA5794 > BMS3BBIN02. Next base: position 2,245 of record BDTL01000197.1, read on the forward strand.
CGTCCTCCGGGTCCGCCGGATACGCCTGGTCTTCGCGCAACGGCGTTACGTCCGTGACCTGTTGAGCCCCCGACGGGTAAACACAGGCCGAACTTGTGTAGAGGTACCGCCCGACACCCACGTTCGCGGCGGCGTGGACCGAGTTCAAGTTGATCAACAGATTGCTGTGGATAATCTCAGCGTGGTGGGCTGAGATGAACCCCATGCCACCCATATCCGCGGCCAACGCGTACGTATCGTCGAAGCCGCCTGGAACTGTGAACGCTTGTTCTGCGGCTTCCCTCTCGCGCAGGTCGAGCATGAGGAACTCGTCTGCTGCCGTCTCCCCAAACTCGGGACGCTTGATATCCACGCCCCGCACCCAGTACCCGCGTTCTTTGAGCCGATTCACCAGATGATGACCGATGAATCCACCTGCTCCCGTTATCAATGCCTTCTTCACGCTTCCACCTTTTCGTCATAACTTCGGGCCCCATAGAGCTTATGTTGTGATCGGGACCTATATATCGGCATTCCCCGGGGCGATCTGAACGGTTCTCCCTGAATACGCCCCCCAGAAGTTACATGGTGACTCTGAGTGGTCGCGCCGAGTCTCTTTGTGGGTATGGTAGACCGCCACACAGGATCGGTCTAGAGGTTTTATTGCTGAATCCGTCGGACTTCAGGCCATCCGGCGGATAGATCTGTCCCATGCGATTCGCAGGCAGTTGCGGCGGTGCACATCTTCCGATTCGTACGGTTCGCCCAACCAATCGGGCCGGAGCCTTGCCAGGAGCAGCATCACGCGGTGTCGGGTGTTTATGTGCCTGAT
>BDTL01000198.1 GCA_002898115.1 bacterium BMS3Bbin02
TGGCTTGGAGTTTTCCGACGCGTGTCTCCCACGAGCGTGCCCGCTGGGCGAGCTTCTCGCTAGAACCCTTGAAGCGTCGAATGCCCTCTTCCAGCCTGGCAATCTTCGCGTCCTGATGCTTGCGCTCCCGCAGTCTCTGGGTCCGGCGCGTCTCACGTTCGGAGAGGTAGAAGCTGTAGTTCCCGCGAAAGGCGTCAAGGGTTCCGGCCTCGGTGGCGAGCACGGAGGTAATGGATTTGTCGAGCAGCGCCAGGTCATGGCTAATCACGAGAAGCCCACCTGGATACTTGGACAGAAAGTCCATCAACCACATCTTGGCGTCAAGGTCGAGGTGGTTTGTCGGTTCGTCCAACAGAAGAGTTTCAGTCTCAGCGAAAAGAATGCGAGCCAGTTCGACTCGGCGTCGCTGCCCCCCGGACATCGTTGATACACACTGCTCAAGATCTTCGCCGGCGACGCCGAGTGCCGCGGCGAACCGTGTCGCCTCGGCCTTGGCGACGTAACCCCCGGCGGCGCCAAACTCGTCGTCCAACCGTGCATACCTGTGGATCAGTTTGTCGCGCTCGGCGCCCTCGGCATCTTCCATCTCGCGACGGACCAGCTCCATCCGACGTTCCAGCGATCCGATATCGCGCGCCATGAGAATGCGCTCAAGGGCCGTGATCCGAGCGTCCTCAATCTCAGCGAGGGCAGCCTCTTGTGAGAGATAGCCGAGCTTTCCAGATACAACGATCTGACCGGACGCCTCGCGCAGCTCCCCGGCAAGTGTTCGGATGAGAGTGGTCTTGCCCGCGCCGTTATGGCCCACGAGACCGATCTTGTCACCGGCTTGAAGGGAAAAGGAGACTTCACGCAAGAGTTCGCGTGCGCCAACCTCAATGGACACATTACGTGCGATAAGCATTGCGGGCGATAGCCTACGCTGTTTCGGTGGTCGTCGATCCGATTCGCCGATTTACATCACGGCGGACCTTACGAGAAACGGATATCGAGTGACGCAGAGAAAATACGGCGTCGCCTTTTGACACCATTGCGGATACGGGCTGAAGCACAATATGGCGCAGGCCGGCGTCTGCGTAGTCGTGCAGCTTCGCACGCAGTTGCTTGGGTGTCCCGACCAGCATTGCGTCGAGCAGCAGGTCGGTCGGCACTTTTGCGATCATCGCATCGATCTCTGCACGACCGTAGCGTTGCGGGACAAAATCAACCATGCCACGAAAATCATCTCCAAGAGGATGGCTCGCACCAAACTCCTTCCACTGCTCCCCCGTCCCGAGCAGTGCGGTGAACCGGACAGCCTTGTGCGACAGCAATGTGTGGGCCGCTCGCTCAGTTCTTGCGAGGACGACAAACGCTTGCCATCCCGCAACGATGGCATCTGCATCGCGACCGGCTTTCCCGGCGTGGGAGCGAATCGTCTCAATCTTGGACTCGTATTCGCTCGGGGTCATTGGAAATGTCGGGTACCACCCATCGCCGTATTGACCGGCCAGGCGCAGCATGCGGGGTCCGTGTGCAGCGATCCACAACTCCGGTCGCCGATCAGACGGCGCACGTAGGTCGAGCACCCCACGGTCCAGCGTGAAGTGTTCGCCGGAGAAATCAACCGGTCCTTGCGAATCGAACATCAACCGGATGACTTGCAGAGCCTCTTCGAGACGCCCGACCGGTGTGTCGAACGCGAGTCCATACGGTTCAATGTTTTCGCGCTCTCCTGCTCCGATTCCGATGATGGGCGGCCGTTTGGTCATATGCGCAAGCGTCATTGCGGCTTGGGCAAGTACGACGGGGTGTCGGCGAATCGACTCGGTCACACCAACCCCGAGTTGCATCGACCCTGCGGGCTTCGCGAGGTTGCCGAGCACCGTCTGCCACTCGAAGTAAGCGTGTGGAGATCCATTCGGATCCGCCATCCAGGAGAACTCCTTGTCCCACACCGCTTGCGGAAAAAACCCGAGGAAGTGGTCGATAGTCCACGCAACATCGACGCGTAGGGCACGAGCGAGCCGGGTCATCGTGTAGATACGCTTGAGGGGTGGCTGGGTTCCAACCGTCATCCCGATGGTGAATTTCCGCTGGGACATGATGACGAGGTTAGCCGGGCAGAACGCGCAGACACTGGATGGTTCGCTCACCGTTGGCCCAGCCCGTCGGTGACGGCGCAAAGTACGTCGCGCTCCCGGTGACTGACCGCTCGCTGAACATCGTGTCACAGAGAGCCTGAGCGTCGTCGGGCATTCTCACCGGGTACATATCGGAGAGGGAAGGATGATCGACGCTCCCGATCATCTCGCGATCGGCTTCCGAACAGTCCTCGACCTCCACCGTAAATACCAGGTCCGGTGACGGTTCCGCGAAACATATCCCCTCGACAAGGTCTCGCCGGGCGACGCGACGACTAGGAGACACTGCCAGCACGGAGTCAGATAGCTGACTGCCATCTAGAGCAAACGCGTAACACCCGAATGTGCGCACACCCGCCTCCCACTCGCGCACCGACGGTGTGAAATACGCGAAGTCATAGAGGCGGTCCGCAATCGGCTTCCCCGTATAGATTTCCAACGCAGGGGCGCATGCCGCCACCGCTTCGGAGCGAAAGGTATCGACGTCGGCCCACTCCGTCGCGGCTGTATCTCCAAGAAAGAACAGTTCGTAGGTGTGAGGAGTGGCGCAATCCGTGATCTCAACCCCGCTGACGGTCGTCGACTCGGGCTCCTCGAACGAGAAACATTCCCCGATCGAGACGTCTGCAAACTTGGACAGGTGATCATGCAACGCAGGTTCGCCGGAAGATGCACATGCACCGGCTATGAGAGCGAAGGCAACAAGGAGGGACCACTTGACCATGACTCCAGTGTACGGCTCCCTACGCGATGTCAGATTCGGACACGGCCCGAAGCCTCGGCGATCCACCGTTGATCGTGATAATCGTATCGGCGAGGGTCGGATGCATTTCCTGGGCCATCCACCGTTCGAACTGTGCCGCCGGCATCGGTTTGGCGAAGAGGTATCCCTGCATCAGGCGACAGCCGTTTGCCTGGAGAAACCGTGCTTGCTCAAGTGTTTCGACTCCTTCAGCGATGACGTTCATACCGAGCGCGTCCGCCAGAGTGAGAATCACCGTTGAGAGCACCGCCGAGTCCTCTGAAGCAGTGATGTCGCCAACAAACGCTCGATCCATCTTGAGGGTGTCAATGGGGAACCGTTTCAGGTAACTCAAGGAGCTGTAGCCGGTGCCGAAGTCGTCGATCGCGATCTGGACGCCCATGCTTCGCAGACGTTCCAACACGCGCCGGGCGAGTTGCGTGTCCTCTATCAACGTGCCTTCGGTAATTTCGATCTCGAGTTTCTCCGGCGGGAGACCGGACTTGCTGAGTGCGCGGTGCACCACGTCGACGAAGTCACCGCGGCGGATCTGTCTCTCCGAGACGTTGACGCTGATCGAGTCAAAAACGATCCCGGACCGCATCCAGTCGACCGCCTGGCGACAAGCGTGCCCCAGGACCCATTCTCCAATCGGAAGAATGAGCTCAGTTTCCTCGGCCAGCGGCACGAATCGAGAAGGAGGAACAAGTCCCAGTTCCGGGTGATGCCAGCGAAGCAGTGCTTCAAATCCGATGGTGCGCCCCTCGAGGATGTCCACCTTCGGCTGGTACACGAGCTCGAGTTGACCTTCGTTCTCCAGGGCGAGGCGGAGACCGTCGATCAGCGACAACCGTTCGGAAGTCTGCTCCCTCAGTTCGGGGGTGAAGTACTGATAGGTGTTGTGCCCAGCTGCCTTCGCCGAATACATCGCCGTGTCGGCGTCGCGAAGTAGGTCTTCCGCGTTGTCACCGTCGACCGGATACAACGCAATGCCAATCGAGGCAGACGTCCGAAGCTCGAGTCCGTTGAGGTTGTACGGGGCGCTCAGGGCTGCAAGGATTTTGGTCGCCACATTCCCCGCATCCTCGATGCGATGGTTGCCTTCGAGCACGACGGTGAACTCATCGCCTCCGAGTCGAGCAACGGCATCCGAGTCACGAACGCTACCGAGAAGCCGCTCGGCAACCTGCTTGAGCAGCTCGTCGCCGACCGCGTGGCCATACCGATCGTTTACCCCCTTGAACTCATCGAGGTCGAGGAACATGAGCGAGACAAGGCCGCCATCCAATCGGGCGCGCTCGACGGCGGACTCAAGACGTTCGTTGAACAGCGAGCGGTTCATGAGCCCCGTCAGCGCATCGTATCGAGCGAGGAACGTGAGGCGCTTTTGTGCGCGTTCTCGATCTGAGCGCTGTTTCTCGACATGGCTCGACCAGACGTTGCGCAACTGCTGCTCAGCGGGACGAATGAGGAACAGCCCCTCGGAAACGATGAGAACCAGCGTGAAACCGAGCAGGAATAGCTGCGTTGTCTGCAGGGACTGGACACGGCGCGCAGCGTCGATCTCAAGCTGCGCGACAACGACCTCCATCGCCGCCTGGAAGAGCTGGGATTGTGCGGAAATTGCATCGACGTCGGCGCGGACTGCGGATCCGTCAGCGAGGGCGACGAGGTAGCGCTCGACGGCACTCCTTAACTCCGCGCGATATGGCTCGGCAACGGAGAAGAGCTCAAGAATCTCAGGTTTCGGATCGTCGACCCAAAGACCGCTCTGGATCATGTCCAGCTCTTCGATCGTGATACGCATGCTCGACGCTGTGGCGTCAATCGGGTGAGCGTCGGGATCGACCAACCCGTTGTTCGCCTGTTCGGTCACCCGCTGGGCGATCGTGATCTGGCCCGCCGCGGTACTCACCTGGGCAGCATCAAACTTCTGGTCGGTGAGCGAAGTTTGCGTGATAAGGGCGCCCGCGATCGCCAGCACTGCAAGGAGAGCGAGACCAACGATATATCGGACCGTTGAACGCGCAATGGCAACGTCAACCGGACCCGAACGCAACGGCGGACGGTCTGCTCGTTTTCGTCCCAGCATCGTACGGTTCACGGTCCCTCTCGCTCTAGGTTGAGACGACGCGAACGTATGTCGACTCCAACAGGGCTGTCATCGGCAGAAGGCGCCGAAAAGTTGAGTCGCGCGCCGAGTTTCTTGCGTATTTCCGGCGTGGTGAAGATTGGTGGCGCTTTCACCACTACTCTCCCCCCGGTGGTATCAGAAATGTCGGATTCAGTCAGAGGGGTCGTCCTCGATCTTGAGCGGGCACGACGCAAGACGAGGCGTATCGTCATCGATTTCTGGGAGGCTATCTACCAGGCGTATGTCGCCGGTTTTGTCATGGCCATCGTCGTTGCTGCGATCGCGTCGGTCCTCCCTCAAGACGAAATTAGCGCTGCTGACGTCGCGGATGTCGTCGCTCGCGCACCGGCTGCCCTTGGGATAATTGTCGCTCTTGCGGCATATCTAGGAATCCGGTCCGGCATCCACGGTGGGCCGCTTGTGTTTGAGGCGGCGACCGTCCAGTACGTCTTGCAGGCGCCGGTTGAGCGTGCTTTCGTCGCACGTCGAGCGGCACTGAAGCAGCTCCGAACCGCCGTCACGTGGGGTTCCACCGGTGCGGCAGGTCTGGGGTTGGCCGTGTCCGCATCACTTCCCGGCAATACCGCAGAGTACGTTCTCGGATTCGGTGCGGTCGGTGCCCTGGCGGGCGTATTGATGTTCGGCTCGGCGCTCGTCGCTTCCGCGCGTCCGGTGTCTCCCACTATCGCCACCATCGTGGGCGTGCTCCTGGTCGGATGGTCGGCTGTTGATCTGGCGGTCGCCACGAGTACCTCGCCGCTCACTCTTGTCGGCGACATCGGCATGTGGCCACTCGCCGGCACTCCACTCTCGATTATCGGTGTTGCCTTGGTGGCAATCGTGGTCGTCGAGGGATTGAGACAGGCTGGCAGGTTCTCACTGGAGGCGTCATTGCAGCGAGCCGGTCTCGTCAGCCAGATCCGTTTCGCACTCACGATGAATGACTTGCGCACCGTGGTGCTCCTGAGACGTCGTCTCGCACATCA
>BDTL01000199.1 GCA_002898115.1 bacterium BMS3Bbin02
TCTCGATCGGTCTCTATGTCATCGTTGCCATCTTTGCGGCCCGGTCTTGGGGTGAGGAAGCCCTTGAGTCCATCGCAGAGTTCCGTGTCGATATCGATGTACTCATGTTCGCGGCGACCGTCGGGTCCGCTGCGCTGGGGCTGTGGGAGGAAGCAGCCTTCCTCGCGTTCCTGTACGCGGGTGCGGAGGGACTTGAGGAATACACCTACGACCGCACCCGTGGCGCGATTCGGGCGCTTCTTGATCTGGCGCCGAAGGAAGCCTCGATTCTGCGCAACGGTGGTGAGGTAACGATTGCGGCCGATGAGCTCACCCCTGGTGACGTCATGGTGGTTCGTCCCGGGGAGGGTTTCGCCACCGACGGAACGGTTCGCTCGGGAACTACGAGCATCGACGAGGCGGCCGTGACCGGAGAATCGATCCCGGTCGAGAAAGGCATTGGCGACGAAATATTCGCCGGAACAGTGAACCTGACCGGTGCCGTCGAGGTCGCAGTCACCAAGGCGTTTGCTGATAACACGCTGTCGCAGATCATTCACCTCGTCGAGGAGGCTCAGGAAGACAAGACCGAAACCCAACAGCTCATCGACAGGTTTGGCAAGTACTACAGCCCGGCGGTCCTCGTCTCGGCGTTCGCCCTCGGAATCGTGCCGATTCTCTTTGGTGGAGACCCGGCCGTCTGGATCCGGCGTGGTATCACCCTCGCCGTTGCGGGGGCGCCATGTGCGCTGGTGATGTCGACTCCGGTCGCTGTCGCGTCGGCCATTGGATCGGCCGGTAAGCAGGGTGTTCTCATCAAGGGTGGCATTCATCTCGAGAGTCTTGCCAGGGTTCGTGTGTTGGCCATCGACAAGACAGGGACGCTGACGCGTGGCGAGCCGCAGATCACCGACATCATTGGTGTTGCTGACACCGATCCGACAGATGTGCTGCACCACGCGGCTGCGGTCGAGGCATCGTCGGAACACCCCTTGGGTCGAGCGATCGTGCGACGCGCTGAAGCCGACGGTATCGGTGTCGAGCGTGCTCAGGAATTCGAGGCGCTCACCGGCGCCGGAGCGCGGGCCACCGTTGACGGCAACGTCATCTATGTCGGAAACGTCGCTCTGTTCGCTGAGATGGGCGCCGCGACCGATGCCATCTCACCGACCGTCGAGCAGCTTCGTGAGCAGGGCAAGACGGTGGTCGTGGTCGGTCATGCCGACCGGATCATCGGCGTTATCGCACTGCGTGACGAATTCCGCCCCGAGACTCCGGAGATGATCAAGCTGCTTCATCAGTTGAATATTGACGACGTGGTCATGTTGACCGGAGACAACCAGCGGACCGCGACAGCGATTGCCGACGGAATCGGCATCAACCATGTCCGCGCCGATCTCAAACCAGTTGACAAAGCAGACGCGGTCGTCGAATTGCAGGACACGCTCGGTCCGGTTGCGATGGTTGGCGATGGTATTAACGACGCTCCGGCGCTCGCCACGGCGACCGTCGGCATTGCAATGGGGGCGGCCGGAACCGACGCCGCCATCGAGGCAGCCGACGTTGCTCTGATGGGTGACGACCTACGCACCATTCCGTATGCCATCGCGCTCGGACGTAAAGCCAACACGATTGCTCGCCAGAATATCGTGTTCTCAATCATCCTCCTGTCCATCCTGGTGCCGGCCGCGGTTGTCGGTGCAGTATCGATAGCGGCCGCCGTCGTGATCCACGAGGGCTCGGAGATTCTCGCCGTTCTCAACGGGTTGCGGGCCCGACGGTCACGTGCCCAACTCAACATGTGACCACGGTTCGGATGGAGATGCGTTGCGGCTCCATTCTCCACGGCATTTCCCGCTCCCGGTCGGTCCCTCCCGAGCGTGTTGTCCGATACGTCTAACGATCGTCGGGTGGGAGACGCACCAAGTCTGGCGTCAGGTCGGCAACAGTTCGGGCACCGAGGAGTTGCATGGTTCGCACCACATCTCCGGCGAATATCTCAACCATTCGCTGGACACCGCGTTCGCCGCCTGCCATCAGTCCATAGAGATAGGCGCGGCCGACAAAACACCCCTGGGCGCCGAGGGCGATAGCGGCTACAACATCGGCGCCGTTCATGATGCCGCCGTCGACGAACACTTCGGCGTCACCCCCGAGAGCTGCGACCGTCGGTTCGACCAAACGCAACGTCACGGGGGAGCGATCAAGTTGGCGCCCTCCGTGGTTCGAGAGGATGACACCGCTTGCACCGAGGTCGACGACCCTGCGGGCGTCTGCAATGGTCTGTACTCCCTTGATGACGATCGGGCCGTCCCACTGGTCGCGCAACCAGGCGAGATCATCGAAGTTCATCGACGGATCAAAGATCTCGGTGATTGACTCGGCCACGTTGCCGCCAAGCGCTTCCAACGTCGCGAACGTCAACGGCTCGGTAGTAAGAAAATCGAACCACCACGCCGGGTGCATGGCGCCGTCAACGAAGGTTCGCAACGTCAAGGACGGGGGCACGGTCATACCGTTGCGAACGTCGCGCAGCCTCGCACCACCGACGGGCAGGTCGACGGTGAGGACTAGCGTGCGGAACCCCGAGTTCTTCGCTCGATCAATGAGCTTCACCGAGAAATCTCGATCCTTCCACACATAGAGCTGGAACCAACGATCCCCGTCGGGAGCCGCGGCAGCGAGGTCTTCGGGGGTAGTCGTTCCCAACGTCGACAGCGTATAGGGGATACCGGTGCGCTGGGCGACCCGCGCAACGGCAGGCTCACCCTCGCAGTGCATCATCCGGGTGAACCCTGTCGGGGCAAACGCAAACGGATACGCAGACTTCACCCCGAGATAGGTGGTCGTCGTGTCACACTCGGACACGTCGCGGAGCACCTTTGGGACGAACTCAAGTCGGCGAAAGAGGTTCCGTGACCTCGCCAGGCTTATCTCGTCATCAGCCGCACCGTCGACGTAGTCAAACACGGCCTGCGGCGTCCTACGTTTCCCGCGTTTGCGGAGGTCGTAGACGTTTGCCTTGCGTTGCAGGACCCGGTCGAGATGGGTGCCCTCGCGCGGCGCCGGCTTGAGGAGGTGGGCGAATTCGCTGAAGCGCGGAAACTGTCGTTTGACCATGTAATCATGATGCCACATTCCCGTAGCGGTGCATTATCCGCGCGGCGTGGGGTGCCGGGTTGGCTGTGCCTACTGCGGCGCGTCGGGCCGTCGTTGC